>JAZRKK010000030.1:0-16728 GCA_045646305.1 Acutalibacteraceae bacterium | reverse complement strand
AAATTCTTCAATTTCCTTAGGATAAATATTTTCGCCGCCTCTGATAATCATATCCTTAAGGCGTCCTGTAATAAGGTAGTTGCCGTCAGGACGTCTGCAGGCAAGGTCACCTGTATGAAGCCAACCGTCTTTATCAATAGCGGCAGCGGTTGCCTTGGGCATTTTATAATAGCCCTTCATAATGTTATAACCACGGGCAACGAACTCGCCGTTAACACCGTCAGGACAGTCCTCCCCTGTTTCAGGATCAATTATCTTACATTCTACATTTGCAAAGGCACTGCCAACCGTTTCGGTTCTGACTTCAAGAGAATCATACCAGCTGCTCATCGTGCAACCGGGAGAAGCCTCGGTCTGTCCGTAAACCGAAACAATTTCGGTCATATTCATAATCTCTGTTGCTTTTTTCATAAGGTCAGCAGGACAGTTAGCACCAGCCATTATACCGGTTCTGATATAAGAAAAGTCGGTTTTTTCAAAGTCTTCGTGCTGCATCATTGCGATAAACATTGTAGGAACGCCATTAAATGCAGTAATATGCTCGTTGTGAACACAAGCGAGCGCAGGCTTTGGAGAGAAATAGGGAAGTGGATACATAGTAGTACCGTGAGTCATAGATGAAGTCATAGAAAGAACCATGCCGAAGCAGTGGAACATAGGTACTTGAATCATCATACGGTCAGCGGTTGAAAGATCCATATGGTCGCCGATGTATTTACCATTGTTTACAACGTTATAGTGAGTAAGCATAACGCCTTTAGGGAATCCGGTTGTACCCGATGTATACTGCATATTGCAAACATCATCTTTGTCAACTGCAGCAGCCATACGATAAACTTCGCTTACAGGAACTTGTGAAGAACGTTCGATTGCATCTTCCCAAGTCATACAACCTTTTTGATTATAACCTACGGTGATAACATTACGAAGGAAAGGAAGTCTACGACTATGCAAAGGAGATCCAACCTTTAATGTTTCAAGTTCGGGACAAAGTTCGGCGATGATTTTACCATAGTGAGTGTCCTTCGAACCTTCGGTCATAATAAGCGTATGAGTGTCGGATTGTTTGAGCAAGTATTCAATCTCGTGGATTTTATAAGCAGTGTTAACTGTAACCAAAACAGCGCCGATTTTTACAGTTGCCCAAAAGGCAATATACCATTGTGGTACGTTAGAAGCCCAAACAGCAACGTGAGAACCAGCTTTTACACCCATAGAAATAAGTGAACGCGCAAAAGTGTCAACATCGTCACGGAATTCCGAATAGGTGCGAGTATAGTCGAGAGTTGTATATTTAAACGCATATTGGTCAGGGAAACACTCGACCATAGTGTCAAGCACTTCCGAGAAGGTAAGGTCGATAAGCAAATCCTTTTTCCAAACAAATTTACCCGTATGACTTTTATTGTAATAGAAGGTGCGTTCATTTCGTGAAGTATCACCATACTGTTTCATGTATCCGATGTACTGTGAAAATATAATTTCCATATCATCGAGTTCTTCGCACCAAGTAGGATCCCAAACAAGTGATACAAAACCATCATAGTTTACTGAACGAAGAGCAAGCATCATTTCGCTTATTGGCAATTCGCCCTCGCCAATAAGACAAAACTCTACACCATCAGCAGTTTTTTCTGCATCATTTATATGAACGTGTTTGATGTATGCGCCAAGATTTTTAATAATATCTTCAGCGCTTTCGCCACCTTCAAAGTAAGCAGCGCTCATATTCCAAAGAGCCGCAAGATTATCACAAGCAAATTGATCTAAAACATTGCGAAGATCTTGAGTTTTACAGAAAAGACCTGATGTTTCAATTAAAATTGTGATTTTTTTATCGGTAGCAATAGGTAACGTTTTGTTAATAAATTCAATACATGTTTTATGCGCATTATCAACATCAACAGCTTTTTCTGCCTTAACTCGAATATAAGGAATATTAAGATTTGATGCAATGTTTACACATTTCGAAAATTCTTCAAAAGCGGCAGATGATTTATTGCTTGAAGCAATATCACAAAGCACATCGATACATGGAATTTGAAGATTTTTTTCATAAAGACTACGTGCGGTAGCGGCAGCAGTATAATCTTGGAAAGCGCCATCTTTATCGGTAAAAAGACGGTTTTTTACGTTATGAAGTTCTATACCGCCAAAGCCTAAATCTACAGCTGTATCACAAAATTCATTAAAAGAGTTGTTGTGCCAACCTTTTGTAGAAAAAGATAATTTCATTTTAGTTTGCCTCCTCGTAAACAATCTTGTTTACGGCGTTAATATACGCGCGAATACTTGCACTGATAATGTCGGTAGAAATACCATTTCCTGAATAAAGCTTACCGCCTGCGCGAAGTTTAACAAGAGCCGAGCCCATAGCTTCTTTACCTTCGGTAACAGACTGAATTTGGAAATCATCAAGTTCATAGTGATGACCGATGATTTGTTCAACTGCTAAGAATGCAGCATCAATAGGACCATCGCCAATACAAATACCTTGAAGTTGCTCATCGCCTTTTGTAATGGTGATTTGAGCTGATGCAGGAATGATGTTACCTGTGTTTATAATATAGTTTACAAGTGAATAGGTAGCAGGTACTTGAAGCGCAACAGAAGCGATAATAGCCTCAAGTTCTTTAAGACCTACATTTTTCTTTTCGGCAACGCGTAAAAATTCTTCATAAACTTTTGATTTATCATCTTCAGAAAGATCATAACCGAGTTTAGCCGCTGCGGATGATACAGCGTTTATATCATCGTTTTTATCAAGTTGAACAGAGCTTTCTTCACCGGTTTTAATAACAGTAGAGCTCATATTTTGTGAGTTGCTTGTTACCCAACGAATTTGTTTTACGATTCTGTGAAGTTCGGTAATCTTGATATTAGAGGTAAAACCATAGTCATTGCCACAGTTTTTAATCATATCAGCAAATATATCAAGTGGAACGGTAGTGCCATCAACAGCTGTTTTAACAAAATCAACACCCTGCTTTACAGCAAGAATAGCCTGAGCTATTGCAAAACCATTTTTGTTGTCGCACTTAACACCTACAGGCACCGAGCAATCGGCAGCAATGCTTTTTGCAAATGATGCAAAATCATCAGGAAGCATATTAGCAGCGCTGTCGCAAACAGAGATGCTTGTAGCACCCGCTTTAATAGCGACATCAATAGCAGTTTTAAGAAAATCCGCTTCGGCGCGTGTTGCATCAATAGCGCAAAATTCTATATTAGTAATAGTAGTTTTAGCTTTGGTTATAGAATTTTCGATATGAGCTAAAATTTTGTCAGGTTTTTTGTGACATGTATATTCCATACCAACAGGGGATACAGGAAGTTCAATACGAAGCTGTGGCATCTTTGCTGATGTAAGTGAAGCAATTGCATTATCAACACTATCAGCACCAATACCTGCAGCGACTGAAATGATACTATTTTTAACAAATGATGAAATTGTTTTTATAAGCAAAACATCAGCCTTTGCATTAACGATTTCAGGAAACTCAATAATATCTACATTTAGTTTCTCAAGCTGTCTTGCAATTTCAATCTTTTCTTTAAAAGAAAAGTGACTGTTTTCGCGGCATAATGTTGCATCTGCAATTTTGATTTGTTTCATAATAAAACTCCTTTTTGGCTTTTGTTAGCCTTTTACCGTGTTGGTCGGTAATTTAAAATAAAAATAAAAAACCCGAAGCAAAGTTAAATAACTTTACTTCAGGGACGAAAATTTAAACTTCGCGGTACCACCCTGTTTGCAGTATGTAAACTGCCAACTCAGTCAAAGCTCCAACAAGCCTTGTGTCTTGTAACGGGACAAACCGTAGTAACTTACTATTATTTCGGCTACTCTGCTCAGGAATGAGGCTTTCTTTTAATATTCTTACTGTCTTGCACCGAACGACAGCTCTCTGAAAAGAAGGGAAGAAAAGAAATAATTCCTTCAAAGCATTTAAAAATGATTGTTGCTATTATATCATAGCAAAAAGTGCTTGTCAAGTGTTAAAACAAAAAAAGCCTTGCATTCACAAGGCTTTTTTACGCTTATTTTTCGTTTGTATGATTAGCGGTTTTATTGAGTTCGATTAGCATATCTAAATGCGCTTCACAATCAATATAGTGACCAAAAACTTTGTTATCGCGTTCGGTAGCTTTTTCGGAGTAAGCGCGGCCTATCCAACCATGGTAATCTTCACGAACACTTTCGCAGTAATCGGAAAAACCTTTTTTGTAACTACCATCAATTATACTTTGGTCTAATTCTTTCATAAGCTCAAGAATATTTTGTTTTGTTTCGCCCTTTGAAAGTTCGATTCCGTTAGTGTTATCGTTGATATTTACAGGTATACGTTCAATTTCACCGGTAATTGTATCATAGCGAATAGCAATTTCAAGTGGCCAATGAGGGTAACAACTGCGAGGTGGTTTTACAAAGTGAAAATTTCCCTGTCCGTAGCAGATGAATTTATCCTTGTAATATTCACAACAACCAATACAATGGCTGTGTTGACAAGTGACCAAGTCGGCGCCTGCATCTATGAGCGCGTGGGTGAGTTTGCGCATACGTGGGGATGGATAGCGGCAGTTTTCTTTACCGCCGTGGTAAATAACAATTACTTTATCAGCATTTGCTTTGGCTTCACGTACATCAGCAATTGTGTCATAGCAATCATAAAGGCGTGAACCCATACGGTCTTCTAAAGCATAACTATATTCGCTTTCGCAAACACAAACAAAGGCTATCTTTTCACCGTTTTTTTCAAAATAATAATTTTTGCGCGCATCATCGTAATTATTACCAAAGCCGGTATACGCAATGCCTTGTTGATCGAGCGCGGCAACAGTATCTTTGTATCCTTTAATACCGTGGTCAAAAATATGATTGTTTGAAAGGCCTACAAGGTTAATGCCAAGTTCTTTCATAACCTCGGCGGCAATCGGCGTACCTTTAAGGCAAGGACCAAATTTTTCAATGGCATTGTCCACTTCTGTAAGTGCACCTTCCATATTTACAAAGTTAATATCATTATCCTTAAAAAGAGATACGGTATCAGAGAAAAGAGTTTTAATATCTTTTGCTTTAAAAAGCTCGTTTGTATATTCGGTAGGGCAGAAATCACCCATAAGCATAATTTTCATGAAATTTCACCTCTCGTGGAAAGTATAGCATATCACGAAAAAATTTTCAATTAATCTTTAACAAGAAAATCAAACAATTCCGGTAACATATTGTCAGCTTCGGGGTGGCCTTGCACACCTAAAATATTATCGC
Source organism: Acutalibacteraceae bacterium (assembly GCA_045646305.1). GTDB lineage: Bacteria > Bacillota > Clostridia > Oscillospirales > Acutalibacteraceae > UBA737. The sequence goes on along the minus strand of JAZRKK010000030.1, from coordinate 11,459 downwards.
CGTATTCAGTGCCTTCGACTACGTTGTCGCCGAGCGCCGACCACGCATTTATAGTAACTAATTTTTGTGTTGGTGGTGTGTTAAGGTAGTGAAAAGAGCAAAGTCGCATTTTGTCACGACCCATCACCTTATGTAAAAGCGTACCCTTTACAATGTCAATATCGTGCTTAGCAAGATCCTCGTTTCCGCGCACTGGGTATTCGAAACGATGATTTGGAATTTTTTCTTGAACAGAACCTGAATGGTTACATCTGTATTCACATATCGCCTTTACAATATCGCCTTCATAACCTTGTTCTTCAACTTTGCGTTTTAGCTCAAAATACACGTAGATCAATTGTTGACCTAAACAAATGCCTAAATAACGTTTATTGTGGGTAATGGCATGGTGAATAATTTGAAAATGATAGTCGTAAAATTCTGCACCACCCTGGACTAAAAACGCATCACACATATCTAATTGTTCTTCGCTAATCCAGTTGTCCATAGGACAGAGTCCCACAGGCGTACCACCCGCTTCGACTACACGTTTTATGTAGTTGTTACCAAGCTGGTAGTAGTCTTGCATACAACTGTTATTTTCTTTGATTGTAAGTGATTTTGGCGCAATACCAATTTTTTTCATAAAAACACTCACCTTTATTTATTAAGTATAGCACAATTTTTAAGAATGGAACGAAAGATTATTGTGTTTGGTCTATAAAATCTTGCAATAACATTTTTTGCAATTTTTCGACCAGTTTGGTTGCCTTGCCTCCGACCGCTTTACCATCTATTTGATCCGCAACAAGACACAACGCACCTGCGGATGAGACTAAAACTTCATCTGCGTCAAACAACTGCTCCAAATTAAATGGCTTTTCTAAAACGGGAATATTCATTTTTTTGCAAGATTCAATAATGTGCTTTCTGGCAATACCCGGTAAAATTAAATTATCTGTAGGTGCGGTAATCAAAGTATTGTCTTTTATGATATGGACATTACTGTGGGCACACTCGGTAACCCTGCCGTTTCTGTGAAAAACCGTTTCAAAGCATCCGGCCTCTTTGGCACGTTGAGAGGCAATAACCGCAGGAATTAAATTCAAGGTTTTTATATTACAGTGGAGAAAGCGGGTATCTTCCATAGTAATAAGCTGGACGTGCTTTTTTAGGTCAAGAATTTCTTTGTGGTAAATATTAATCCAAATATTTGCCTTTGTATCACGGGGGAATACGTGATTACGAACAGGAGCGCTACCTCTGGTTGCCTGAAAATAAACAAAGTTTTCACCTGTGTCCATTTTCCTCACCATATCGTTTAACAGTTCTTTCATCTCCGACTTTGAATATGGCAATTCTATTTCTAAAAGTTTTGCACTGTTATAGAATCTGTCAATATGTTCATCAAGCGAAAAAATATTATAGTTTCGGCTATAAGTTGCATCATATATGCCATCACCAAAAAAACAAACTCTATCACTCATAGGAATAGATATGTTTTCGATCTCATCGCAAAGACCGTTATAATATCCTAAATTTTTCATAAAAACACTCCGATTTTATAAATGTGATATTCATAAAGTCAGTATAGCATAACAACTTAATCTTTTCAATAAAAAAGCAGTCGCATTGCGACTGTTTTTTATCTTTTTTGGTTATATATAAATGTGTGTTAATTTTTTTGTGAACCGGTAGGGTTAACAATGCTATAACCCACGTTTACAAGATGGTCGGCAACACGCTCAAGACCAACTACAACCGATGAATAGTATGGACTAACCTCTACGCTGCAGTTACCCTCGGCAAGTCTGTTAAAGTGGTCGGCAATAAGGTCCCTTTTCATATTGTCAACGTTTTGTTCAAGCTCGGTAAGACCTGACAACTCATCCTTGTGTAAATTTTCAAAAGCATCCTTAGAAACGCCAAACATCTTGACTACAGTGTCACGCATATTGTTTATACCCGTTCGTGCTTGGTCGGTAAAAGTAATGTTCCTATTTAACATTTCTACGCCAATTTCGTGGAAGTTTTCGGCGTGGTCACCAATACGTTCAAGGTCGTTTAGCACATGGAAATAAGAACCTATTCTTAATTCATCACTCTCATCAACGTTAGCTGACAGCCTAATCAAGTATTTTGTAAGTTCGCTGTTTGTGAAATCTATAATTGCTTCGTTTTGAGCAATTTTTTCGCTATACTCGGTAGAACCACTATCCATAGCAACGAATGAAAGCCCAACATTTTCTTTTACCAAAGACATCATATAATCAATTTCTTTTTTAACCTGCATAAGCGCAACAGGCGGTGTAGTAAGAAGTCGATCATCGACAAATCTAAGCCCTAATTCTTCGGGGGATTCTTTCTTATCTTTAATAATAGCGCATGAGTATTTAACGAGTTGTTTAACAAATGGTAACAAGACAAGTGTTGTTGTCACATTGAAAATAACGTGGAACAATGATACTCGCATTTGTAATGACATTTTGTCATCGCCCGGGAATGCAGATGTTAATATGTTTATAACCTGGTCTTTGAAAATCCAAATAATTGCCGCAAACACGATAGAACCAATAAAATTAAATGTAAAGTGTATTAGCGCAACTCGTTTTGAATTTGCATTTGCGCCTATTGAAGCAAGAAGCGCTGTAACGCATGTACCGATATTTGCGCCTAATATAATAAATAAAGCAAGGTCTAACGGAAGCACACCAGTACCAACCATTGTAATAACAACACCTGTAGCGGCAGATGAACTTTGAATAAGAGCGGTAAATATAATTCCGATCAAGATAAGAAGTAGTGGGAAGTTAACGCTTTCGAATATGCCGATAAACATTTCTTCTACAAGTGGATTACCAAAGGCTTGTTCGCTGCTCATAACCTCAAGACCGACAAATATTAAACCAAGGCCACAACAAAGACTACCGGCAAGTTTGATTTTTTCTTTTTTGGCAAATCCCATCATAACGCCGGCAAATGCCAAAAGATACATTGTCATATCGAAAAAATCATTTTTTAAGGCCACAAGAACACCGGTTATAGTAGTGCCGATATTAGCGCCCATAATAATTGGTGTTGCCTGCATAAGTGTCATAACACCTGCGTTAACAAGACCTATAACCATAACGCTGGTCGCAGATGAACTTTGAATAATCGCTGTAACACCAGCGCCTATACCAACACCTGAAATGCGATTGTTGCTTATTCTTTCGAGTAATCGTTTCATACCTGTACCAGCGCTTTTTTCTAATGCATCGCTTAGAAAATTCATACCTACAATAAACACACCAACGCCGGCAAGCAGCCAAATAAGACTTTGAATTAGCTGCATAAATCCTTCTGAATTTAACATAGTTTTTTCTCCTTTTCTTTTTTCATGGTTAATTATAACAATTGACTTTTGATAAGTAAAATAGTATAATATTATATAGTTCATATAAATTTAGTTATGGATAATAGGGGGATTCTTATGACCATACGACACTTAAAAGTATTTGTATGCGTATGCAAACATCAAAGCATGACAAAAGCGGCAGAAGAACTGTTTATCGCACAACCTGCTGTTAGTAATACTATTTCCGAAATAGAGAAGAACTATAATGTAAAATTATTTGAACGAATAAATAAAAGGTTGTTTTTGACCGATGAGGGAAAAATTTTGTTTATAAAGGCTCAGGAAGTTTTGTCGGCGTTTAACGAGTTTGAAGAACAAGCGCTAAACTCATCAAAGAAACCGCTTTTAAAAATTGGTTCATCACTTACCATTGGTAAGCAAAAATTACCATGGCTTTTACGTAATCTTAAAGAAAATTTTAAAGACATTGATTTTCAGGTATCGATTAACCAAACATCTATAATAGAAAGTAAAATTTTAAATGGTGTGTTAGATTTTGCTTTTATTCAAGGAAAACCTTCAAACCAAAGCATAAAATCTCGATTGGTTGATAGTAACACACTTATAGCTGTTTGTGGTAAAAAGTATGAAATGCCAGATGAAGTAACACTTAAACAATTATGTAAGTATGATCTTTTGCTTCGTGAGGATGAAAGCGTATCGCGTGACTTTTTGGATCATATTTTTGCTTTGGAGAATATCGTTGTTGCGCCTGTTATGGAGTCTATAAGTAATCAAGCGCTTATATCTGCGGCGGTGCAAAATCTTGGAGTTACAATTATGCCTGAGGCGTTGCTTTCGCGACAACTTCAAAACGGAGCGCTTAGAAAAATTACAGTTTCGGATTATGAGTTTACCAGAAATTCTTATCTTGTGTATCATAAGGACAAGAGTTTTGGAACAGTGAAAAAAGAGATTTTGGACTTTTGTTACAAAAATTATAAGTATATGCAAAAATAAAAGATGTGATGCCCTTTTTCTACAAAAAGAAAAAGGGCACTTTCTTTTCGAAAGTGCCCTAAATAATAATTTATAATTTATAAGTCCAATTAAACTCATCTTCAATTTTGCCCCATTGAATACCTGTAAGGGTATCATAAAGCATTTGTGTTACTTCACCGATTTCACCGTTATTTACAGAATACTTGGTATCTTTGTAGCAAAGCTCACCAATTGGAGAAATAACTGCGGCAGTACCACAACCCCAAGCTTCTTGGAGTGTGCCGTTTTGCATAGCTTCTGCAAGTTCATCAATACTGATAAGTCTTTCGCTTACTTTATAACCTTTGTTGCGCAAAACTTCAAGACAAGACTTACGGGTAATACCTGGAAGAATTGAGCCTGAAAGCATAGGTGTTACTATTTCATCACCGATTTTAAACATAACGTTCATAGCGCCAACTTCTTCGATGTACTTGCGTTCTACACCATCAAGCCAAAGAACTTGTGAATAGCCCTTTTTCTCAGCGCGTTCACCGGCACGGTTACTTGCAGCGTAGTTACCACCGCATTTAGCATAACCTGTACCACCGCGTACAGCACGAACATCCTCATCTTCGATCATAATCTTAACAGGGTTGATGCCCTCTTTATAATAGCTACCAACAGGGGAAGCGATTATAACAAATGTTGCGTTATGAACAGCGTGAACACCAAGTGTTTCATCGTTACCAAACATAAATGGGCGAAGATAGAGTGAAGTGCCATCAGCAGATGGAGTCCAGTCTTGCTCAACCTTTACAAACTCGGTAAGAACCTGCAAAGCTAAATCTTCTGGGATTTGTGGAAGACAAAGTCTGTCAGCTGATGTATTCATACGGCGGATGTTTTCCATTGGTCTAAAAAGCTGAACTTGGCCATCTTTACGGCGGTATGCTTTAAGACCTTCAAAAATTTCTGAACCATAGTGAAGAACGGTAGAAGCTGGGTGCAATGCGATAGGTGCAAAAGGAATGATACGAGCATCGTGCCAACCATCTTCACGAGAGTAGTCCATCATAAACATATAGTCGGTAAAGAATTTACCGAAGCCCAAAGTTGAACTTTCGGGTTTTTCTTTTAATACGTCAGATTTTACAAATTTAATATCCATTTGAAATTCTCCTTAAACTAATGTTAATTAGTTTTCAGCACCAATTGACATTGCTTTCATATTAATTTCAAGCATATCTGCTTTTTTAGGTGGAATAACCTTTGAAAGCACGGTTTTGATTTCATCCTCGTTAAAGTCGTTCATAACTTTAAGAAGTTTGCCAAGAATAATCATATTAGCGAGTGACTGCTTACCCATATCACTTGCAAGTGAAGTTGCAGGGATGTAGTAAACATCAATATCGGTGCGTGATGTTGTTGTTTCGATAAGGCTTGAGTCAGCTATTACAATACCGCCAGCCTTAACTGTGGGAACAAATTTTTCGAAAGATGGCAAATTCATTGCGATAAGCACATCAGGATCTGAAATGATTGGTGAGCCTACCTCTTCATCGCTGATAATAACGCTACAACTTGCTGTACCACCACGCATTTCAGGACCATAAGAAGGAAGCCAACTAACATTTTTGTCAGAGAGGAGGCCCTTGTATGCGAGGAATTTACCTGTAAACAAAATACCCTGTCCGCCAAAGCCGGAAAGCAAAATTTGATTAGTCATTATTTTGTTTCCTCCTTTGCTGAACGATCTTTATAACAACCAAGTGGATAGTAAGGAAGCATATTATCCTCAAGCCACTTAAGCGCATTTTGTGGAGTCATACCCCAGTTTGTAGGACAGGTAGATACAACCTCTACAAGAGAGAATCCCTTGCCATCAAGCTGATTTTGAAAAGCTTTTTTGATAGCTTTTTTAGCTTTCATTATATTTTTAACGTTATTAACAGTTACACGTTCAAGGTATTCAGGACCATCAAGTTCAGAAAGCATTTCGCAAACTTTGATAGGGAATCCACAATGAGAAGTGTCACGACCATAAGGTGAAGTTTGTGTAACCTGACCAGGAAGCGATGTAGGAGCCATCTGACCGCCTGTCATACCATAGATAGCGTTGTTGATAAAAATAATAGTGATATTTTCATTTCTTGCTGCTGCGTGTACAGTTTCGGCCATACCGATAGATGCGAGGTCACCATCACCTTGATATGTGAAAACAACATTGTTTTCTGGATCTGAACGCTTAACACCGGTAGCAACTGCAGGAGCGCGACCGTGAGCTGCCTCAATCATATCACAATTAAAATAATTGTATGCAAATACTGAACAACCAACAGGAGCAATACCTATTGTTCTGCCTTCAATACCGAGTTCGTCAATAACTTCGGCAACGAGGCGATGTACTATACCGTGGGTGCAACCAGGGCAATAGTGCATAGGAGCATCGGTAAGAGCGTGTGGTTTGTCAAATACTACTGCCATTATTTTGCACCTCCATTTGCGCGATTTATAGCTTCGAGAACCTGATCAGGTGATGGAATCATACCACCAGTGCGGCTACAAAGTGTTACAGGAACTTTGCATTCGCTAGCAAGTTTAACATCTTCAATCATCTGACCCATAGAAAGTTCTACTGAAATAATTTCCTTAACCTGACCAGCTGCCTTTTTGAAAGGAGCAACAGGGAAAGGCCACAATGTAATAGGACGGATAAGACCTACCTTGATACCTTGTTTTCTTGCTTCGTTGATTGCATTTTTAGCAATACGAGCCGCAATACCAAAAGCAGCAATGCAAATTTCGGCATCATCCATCATATATTCTTCATACATTACTTCGTTTTCTTCTACAATCTTGTAACGATCGTAACGCTCAATAACCAAAGCTTCAAGTTCATCAGGATTGAGGAAGAGTGAAGTAACGATATTGTGTTCACGTTCCATTTTAGTGCCTGTAGTAGCCCATGGTTTTTCTATAGCTTTTGGTGTTTCATAATCAAGAGAAACAGGTTCCATCATCTGACCCATTGTACCATCTGCCAAAATCATAGCAGGCATACGATATTTATCAGCAAGGTCAAAACCTTTTACTGTAAGGTCAGCCATTTCCTGAACAGAAGAAGGAGCAAGAACGATCATTTTAAAGTCGCCGTGGCCGCCGCCTTTTGTTGCTTGGAAATAGTCAGCTTGGCTTGGTTGAATACCACCAAGACCTGGACCACCACGTTGTACGTTTACTATAACTGCAGGAAGGTCAGAGCCAGCAAGGTATGAAAGGCCTTCACTTTTAAGCGATATACCAGGAGAAGATGATGATGTCATTACGCGTTTGCCAGTAGAAGCAACACCGTAAACCATATTAATAGCGGCAACTTCGCTTTCAGCTTGTAAGAAACAACCGCCGATTTTTGGCATTCTTTTTGCCATATAAGCTGCAACCTCGGTTTGAGGTGTAATAGGATATCCGAAGTAGTGCATACAGCCAGCTTTTATAGCAGCCTCAGCAATGGCTTCGTTACCCTTCATCAAAATTTTATCTGCCATTTTGTTCACTTACCTTTCTACCTTAATGATGCAGTCAGGGCACATCATAGCGCAAGCTGCACAGCCAACACAAGCTGACTCATCGGTAATTTCTGCAGGGTGATAACCCTTTTGGTTAATTTTATCGGCTGCAAGTTTAATAAGTCCTTTAGGACATGCATCGATACATAGTCCGCAACCTTTACACTTGTCAGTTTTAAAACTAAGTTTTGCCATATTCATTAACTCCTTTTATCAAATGGGTTTTGCTTGAAGTGTCATAGGTAGTAGATTATCAATTTGGTCTTTTAATTCATTGTAAAGTTCTGCCTTTACGGTAGTCATAACGATAGGTAGACCAGATTGCTTAGATACTTCGTTAGCATAATCCATAGAATTTATAATGTCATTAGCTGTGGTAGCCTCACCGATGTTTGAGTTGTTAACAAGTCCTGTAAATTCAAGTTTACAAGCAGTTTCAATCTCACGCATAACTTCAATAGTTGATGCAGCATCAGGGGTTAGAGGGCGATATCCGTTTATAACCATCAGCATTTCGTAATTATCTTCCACTTTGATTTCGGGAACTAGTCGACCAAGTGCATAAGCGCCACGATCATCGCCACCAACATCTATAACAGCGGTAAGATTTTTATCGGTTGTAAGACGATACATATCAGCAGGAAGAGCAGGGATGTCAACATTTGTGTTGGCATACTCGGAACAAATAAGTTCTATATCATGCTTTTTGAAATCATCTAAACTGTCTTTGGTACGGAAATAAGGATTTACAATATCAAGGTCAGCCACAACCAAATTATTATACTGCTTTTTAAGCTCAATTGCAAGATTTACAGCAACATTTGTTTTACCGCTGCCGTAATGTCCGCAAAGCAGAGTGAGACGTTTTAATTTATTCATAAAATCACGTATTACAATTTATTTCTTTGTATTTTACCACTAACAGTTTTTGGCAAACTATCACGGAATACAACGATACGAGGATATTTGTAAGGCGCAGTGTGCTTTTTAACGTATTCTTGAATTTCCTTTTTAAGTTCTTCAGTGCCTTCGGTGCCTTCAACAAGAACAATACTTGCCTTAACTACCTGCCCACGAACTTCATCAGGCTCGGCAGAAACGCCGCATTCAAGAACATAGGGGAGTTCCATAATAACGTTTTCAATTTCGAATGGTCCGATACGATAACCGGATGATTTGATAACATCATCAACTCGACCAACATACCAGAAGAATCCATCTTCATCGCGCCAAGCGGTATCGCCTGTGTGGTAGTATCCGTTATACCAAACTTCATCGGTTTTTTCTTGATTATTGAAGTAGCCGGTAAATAGACCGCAAGGAGCGCCTTTTGATACGTCTACAACTATTTCACCAACCTCACCATCTGGAACATCGTTACCATCTGGATCAACAATATGTACATCATATATAGGAGCTGGTTTACCCATAGAACCAATTTTGTGAGAAGCACCAACCATATTGCCGATAATCATTGTGCTTTCGGTTTGACCGAAACCTTCGATTATTTGAAGACCTGTTGCTTTTTCAAATTGGCGATAAACCTCAGGGTTAAGAGCTTCACCGGCGGTGGTCATATGTTGAACTGATGAGAAATCGTACTTAGATATATCTTGTTTTACCATCATACGAAGCATAGTAGGTGGTGCGCAGAACGTAGTGATTTTGTGCTCAGCAAACATAGGAAGAATGTCAGCGGCATCAAAACGATCAAAATCGTATACGAAAGTTGCGGCTTCGCACAACCATTGACCATAAAGTTTACCCCACATTGCTTTTGCCCAACCAGTATCAGAAATGGTAAAGTGTAATCCATCTGGATCAACATTGTGCCAATATTTTGCGGTATGGAAATGTCCTAATGGATACTTGTGGTTGTGAGCAGCAATCTTTGGATAACCTGTGGTGCCAGATGTAAAGAACATAAGCATTAAATCATCGCCGCAAGGTGAATCTTCGGTGCGCTCGAATTTAGAATTGAATAATGTATATTCTTCATCAAAATTACGCCAACCATCACGAGTTCCGTTTACAATAAGTTTGTGCTTGAGTGTTGGGCATTTTTCTGCGGCAATATCTACCTGTTGGGCGGTATCACCATCAGCAGTGCAAACAACAGCGCTTACGCCAGCCGCATTAAAACGATATTCAAAATCGTGAACTAACAACTGGTTTGTTGCAGGGATTGCAATAGCGCCAAGTTTGTTAAGAGCAAGCATACAGAACCAGAATTGGTAGTGACGCTTGAGCACCAACATTACACGGTCGCCCTTTTTAATACCCATAGATTTGAAGTAGTTAGCAATTTGGTTAGATGCTTTCTTCATATCCTTAAAGGTAAAGCGACGTGCAGTTTTATCTTTTGATACATGTAACATCGCAAGTTTCTTTGGATCACGTTCGGCAAGAGCGTCAACCAAATCAAATGCAAAGTTAAATCCATCGGTATTTTTAAATGTAATAGATGTAGGTGTACCGTTTTCGTTTTCAACGGTGTCAATGTAATTGCGATAGATACGATTTTTAGTATCACGTGCAGAAACGCGATTGTCAGTAATCTTTTTAGCGGTAGCAAGTTCTGGAATAGGTTCACCAGTTGGATTAAGAACGATAGCGTAGAATTTACAGTCTTTACCATTTACAGCAATCATACCGTGTGGTGTGTCACTATCAAAATAAATGCTGTCCCCAGGACCTAACACTTCGCGGTGTTCACCAACCTGAACCATAAGGTTACCTTCGATTACAATGTCACATTCTTGACCTGCGTGTGTGGTGAGTTCAATATCTTTTGCTTGAGCGCCTTCATCATAAACGCTGTTTACAAAAAGTGGTTCTGCAATTCTGTCGCGGAAAGCATAAGCTAAGTTATAATATGTCATACCGTGAGCTTGAGATACTTTTTGACCGCCACCCGCGCGAGTTACGGTATACCCTGCAAGTTTAGGGCTATAACCTTCGATAATATCGGTAACATTTACATTAAGGGCTAATGCGCAACGATAAATGAAAGCGAAGTTTAGGTCACTTTTACCTGATTCGCACTCGATATATTCAGCTTCGCTAACATCGGTTTTAAGAGCCATATCAGATGTAGTAAGGCCTTCAAGCTCACGAAGTTCTCTGATACGACTTGCCATTTCTTGAATTTTGTAGTCTAGTGCGGTAATTTGTTCCATAATTTACAAATCCTTCCTGTTGGGACTTAAAAAGCACTCGCCCCAAAGTTATGACTTTGAGACGAGTGCTGTAAGTTCAGTCACCCGCGGTACCACTCAAATTGCAACCTTTCGGTTACCGCTCTCGGAATCTGACAATTCCTATGCCTTTACGCAGCAATCACGGGAAGATTCTACTTGGCATAGCGCCTTTCTTTCTCCCGACTCAGAAGCTACAAACATATACCTACTTTTGATAACTTTCACCAACCGTTATCTCTCTGAAAAAAGCCTTGGGATATGCCCTCTTCGTCAAAGTCTTTATAAATTTATGATAGTATATCACAACTTTAATTTTTTGTCAATATTTTTAATTTTGGTTATTAAAGTTTGTTTCTTTGTATTTTGCCACTGATGGTCTTTGGCAATTCATCA
>JAZRKK010000029.1:0-1708 GCA_045646305.1 Acutalibacteraceae bacterium | reverse complement strand
CTTTGGTGTGATGATATGATTGTGAGTGCGTTTAACCGGAGGTGGCTCGCCAAAGGGCTCGACCACCCGCGGCATTCTATGTTAATATGCAAGAAAAAACGAAAGTTTTTTTGTTTAATTTGTAATTTTTTTTATTTCGCTATATAAGGTCTTGTTTTTCACCATTGCTACGAGAATGTGTATCATTTTATTTTTGCAATTATTTTTAATTATTGCTGGGTGTTTTCCTTTTGCAGCGAGTTTTTGAGCATAATTTCTTATTTCAGGGCAGAACCGAATTGCACAAATTACGGCTTCAGATAGTAAACCTTTCAAATAAGAATCAGCATATTTTGATACATGAGGGGTGCCATTTAGACTGGTTCCTGATTGATAGGCAAATGGTGCAATTCCCCAATAGGAGCAAATACGGCGAGCATTAAAGTCAAAACGCTTAAAGTTATTGGTGTAAATAAGCAGTGCTACGGCATTTATTAGAGCTACACCTTTCATGCTTATTAGGATGTCATAATTAGCTTTTAATTCTTCGCATTGATTGATTATTTTCAACATTTGATCGTTGATTTTTTTAATTTCAGCAGTATAAAAATTAATTAATCTATCGTCACATTTGCGACTGCTAGATAGTAAAGAATTACTACTATATTTATCGTTAAGTTCTTTAGAGCGAGCAGATAAAGATTTTTTTTGTAACACAAATAAACGACGTTGAGAGAAAAGAACATGTAAAGCTTCTAATTCTTTACTTAATGGTATATGTTGCTTGAATTTATCGTTATGTCTAATTGCGTATTCGGCAATATCACGAGAGTCTTTTTTATCATTTTTTCCTCGTGTTAAACCAAGACTTCTTTTTATTTGTAATGCGCTTTCAAGCCATATTGAATAGCCCAAATTCGAAAGCGAATCACTCACTAATTTACTATAAACACCTGTGTTTTCGCCACAAATTAAAATACTCTCTTTTTTGTTCGTTTCAGTTGTTTTAATAATCCATTTCTTGAAATTATTAATTCCGCTTTCTGTGTTGTTAAATACTTGATGTACACCGAGTCCGCAAGGCTCATCCTTTTTTAACACTGTTGCATCGAAAGTTTTTTTTGAAAAATCGATGCCAATAAAATAATTTTTCATAACTTTGAGTCGCTTTTATTGGAAGTTGACCATTGGCTTCCTTTGACTCAAACACTAAATAGGCTCAGAGCCTAACATTCTATTTCGTCTTAGGTTGCCAACCTATGGATGTATTTAACCGCGGTTAGTTTCTAAGAACTGGTTACTAAACTTATTTTACATCCATAGGAGGTTGACTTCTCTTTTTTACAACAAAAGTACGAAATCAATCTGGGCTACCAAAATATTTTATTGTTTTTGTTTGATTGGTGCGAACTGCGTTCGCTTTCGAATGCAAACTTAGTGTTATTACTAACGTGCGACCTCGTTGAGGTCGGAATTTGATTGTAGGCTTTTTAGGGTCCAGTATTTTGATGTTATACCTGATAGGGTATAAAATGATGGTGATGTTGTAATATTATACCCGAACGGGTTTACTCCTCAGATTTGAGGTCGGCGATGTCCTGGATCATGGCGTCGATGTTGCGGTAGATTTTGTTGCGTTGGCGCCAGCCATATATGCCGCCTATTATCAGACCTATAACGCTGCCGACGATTATGCCAAGTAGCATCTCACGATTGTCGATTTTGGTGT
>JAZRKK010000028.1:0-10263 GCA_045646305.1 Acutalibacteraceae bacterium | reverse complement strand
CAAGAGTTGTTCACTATATTAAAGGGTTAGATTTTGACAATCATTCAAACTATGTTGAGTTAATGAACGAAGTTATTGATAAAGTGATTGCAGCTAGGAAGGTTTTTAAGAAATTTATTATCTAATCACATAGTATATGATGTAATAAAGTAAAATATGGGAAACCGATAGACGGTTAGCCCCAAATAAGTAACTAAAAGATTTAGCCGCTAAGTTTGGTCGCTTGGGCGGCTAAATCTTTTTATATTGCCGATTATTGGTTTATGGTGTAAAACATTATGGGCTCCCATGGCAGCACCCATAATTTCCCAATTTTAAGGGTCAAAAAAATTTTTTTGAAGAATTCTATGGTGTTCTCTTGACATTTTCCCCATCAGCAGCATCTACTATAAAGCATTTTTTAGATGATACCAACACCACATTGCATGATTATGATTTGGTGATTACGGGTGACTTAGGAAAGGTTGGTAGTGACTTGTTGTATGAATTGCTTGAAGAAGAGGGAGTTGATATACGATGTCATCATACTGATTGTGGAGTCATAATATTTGATCGCGAAAAGCAGGATGTTCATTCGGGCGGTTCTGGTTGCGGATGTAGCGCATCGGTATTAAATTCATTTGTGATGCATCGTTTTGAATCTGGTGATTTTAAAAATATTTTGTTTATGTCTACAGGCGCTCTTATGTCGCCAACATCTTCTTTGCAAGGTGAAACAATACCAGGTATCTCTCATTTGGTTAATATAAGAATATAAAAAAATTGACATTTAATTACAAAAATATTATAATTAGAATAAAATAAACCCTATCTAATAAGATGGGGTTTGAAAGTTTTAATAAGGAGGTTGTGTTATGGATGAAAAGTTGTTAGAACTTGAAGAACAAATCTTTGAACTTATAGAAAATCGTAGATTTGTACAATTAAAACAAATTCTTTCTGAAATGCAACCTGCCGATATTGCTGAAATTTTTGAGGAAGCAAAGGATAAAGAGATTCCTGTTCTTTTTAGAATTTTACCAAAAGAACTTGCATCAGAGGTTTTTGTAGAATTTGAAAGCGATAAACAAGAAATTTTGGTAAATGCTTTTAGCGATAGCGAACTTCGTGAAATACTTGATGAACTGTTTATGGATGATGCGGCGGATATAGTTGAAGAAATGCCAGCTACTGTTGCAAAACGCATTCTAAAGAACACTGATGCTAATACTAGACGCATGATAAATCAGCTTCTTGCTTATCCTGAGGATAGTGCAGGTAGCATTATGACTACCGAGTATATCGACCTTAAACGTTCGATGACGGTTGATGAGGCGCTTGATAGAATTAGAAAGATTGGTTTTGATACTGAAACAATTTATACCTGTTATGTTATTGGTAGTCGCCGCAAACTTTTTGGTACAATTTCACTTCGCGATTTATTGCTTAATAGCAAAGATGCTATAATTGGCGATTTAATGGATGAAAATATCGTTTCTGCTCATACTCTTGATGACAAAGAAGAAGTAGCAGCTATGTTTGAGCGTTATGATATGTTGGCGATTCCTGTTGTTGATACAGAAGGAAGACTTGTTGGTATTGTTACAGTCGATGATGCTATTGATGTAATCCAAGAAGAAGCTTCTGAAGATATCGAAAAAATGGCAGCTATTTTGCCGAGTGAGAAAACATATTTAAAAACAGGTGTTTTCGAAACCTTTAAATCACGTATTCCTTGGCTTTTGCTTCTTATGATTTCAGCTACATTTACTGGTGCTATTATTTCGAGTTTTGAGGCAAAACTTGCACAGTGTATTGCGCTTGTAGCTTTTATACCTATGCTTATGGGTACAGGTGGTAACTCAGGTAGCCAAACCTCGGTTTCAGTAATTCGTGCACTTAGTCTTGGCGACATCGAGTTTAAAGATATTATGCGTGTAATTTGGAAAGAGTTACGCGTTGCTATAATAGTAGGCGTAGTTTTAGGAATTATAAATTTTGTGAAGTTATATCTTGTGGATTTTTTATGGTTACACACATTTGATACAGGAGCAGAACTTGCCGAAATGGCAACGATTTGCTTAACATTAATTCTTGTTATAATTGTTGCAAAATTGCTCGGAGCGGTATTGCCGATTGTAGCAAAAAAATGTGGTCTTGACCCAGCCGTTATGGCAAGTCCATTGGTTACAACAATACTTGATGCTGTATCACTTTTGATTTATTTTGGAATAGCAGCAGTTTTGGTAATATAAATTTAAATCCCCCTTTTAAAAGGGGGATTTTTTATGCCTTGAAAAAATGATCTTCAACTGTAGCACAGATGTAGTGATAAATTGGTAAATGTAATTCTTGGATGCGATATGTTTCAGTGCTGTCTGCATGAATAATGATATCCGAGATATTATCAAGTTTACACTTATTACCACCAACCAGAGAAATAACATTGCAACCAATAGCATTAGCGGTGTTTACTGCATTTACAACATTTTGTGAATTACCAGATGTGCTGATTGCTAGTAAAGTATCGCCTTTTTTACCTAGCGCATATAGTGCTTGAGCATACAAAAGAGAGGGATCTTCATCGTTTAAAAAAGCTGTTAAAAAAGCGGTTTGAGAATGAAGAGAAATAGCCGGTAATCCTTGCATAAGACCACTAGCAAGTTGTTTATCGTTAAACGCTGATATTTGTTCGGTTGTTAAAGGTCTCTTTTTTAAAAAGCCTTTCATAAGCTCACCGACTATATGGTCTGCATCGGAAGAGCTTCCACCATTACCGCAAATATAGAGTCTATTACCATTTCCAAAAGTTTTTATAATTAACTCTACTGCTTGGTTGATTTCTTTTTCGCAGGATAAAAGCGCAGGGTACCTTTTTATGAGTTGTGATAAAGTTTCCATTTTAAAATCCCTCAAAGTGACCAATTTTTGTTTTATTAATAAAGTCTATGTAAGTGTTGTAATCGATGCCACGAATGTTGTTGACAAAGTGGTTGCGACCAATGATATCAGCACATTTCCACTCGATAAGGAATATTTCTTTTTCATTCGGATTTACATTTATAGCATCAAGTTTTAAAACACCTCTTGCATCGATGGTTGCTTCACCATTTGCTACAACGGTATTATCATTTATACGGGTAACTGTATAGGTGAATTTTTTATCCTCGATAAACTCATTTGCCGCAAAAAGATTTATAGTATTATCTTCGGTAGGTTCATCGAACATAAGACAAAGAGATTGTTGTGAGTTTTTGATGTAGTCGTAAGCGAGTTTTTTTGTAAAGTAGTAGTCAACTACAGCATCCGAAATTTGGGGCCAACCATCCAAAAGATTCCACCAAATAAGACCACCGTGTGTTGCCTTACGAATACGGAAACGCTCAATCATATATTTGAAAGCTTCAGCTTGGAATATTTGACTTGCTTTTGCAATGCCTTCAAGCGCTTGTTCGCCATCGCCGAATAATTGTTTCATACACTCAAAATATTCGAGGGTTTCTTCGGCGGTAGCAACGCCTCTGTTGTTGTCTGAGGCTCCGCCAAACAAAACAGCAACCTGTTTTAGCATAAGCGCAATGCGGTATTCGTATTTACCGATATGCTTAGTTTCCATACTTGCTGCATGAACTATATAATCTTCGTTAGGTCTGCCTGTAGGTAATATCATAGGCCACAAATTTTCTTTTGTGATGAATTTTTTTATAGATTCAACCGAAGGACAGCCGTGGAAACCAGTTTCGGAAGCAAAAAGAGCAGTGGCATTTTTGTAATATTCGCTCTTAAAATAATTGCGTGGTCCCCAAAGATGATCTTCGGCAAGACTATGTGTATCAAGTAATGCAAAAGCCTTTTCATCAACATAAGGTGAACTTGGTAAATAAGGTCTAAATCCATCATATATGCGCAAAACATCGGGTAAAACTTTGCGTGTAAGTACGTTTTTGTTTGGATCTAAACGTTGAAGATTTTTGTATGCGTATGTATAAAAAACATCACATTCATTATCACCGGCCCAAAGAACTATCGAAGGATGGTCGCGAAGCCTTTTTACAGCTGATATAGCTTCTTCTCGAAGCATTTGGCAAAATTCTTCATATTGTGGATAGTAAGCGCAACCCATAATAAAATCATGCCATATCATAATACCGTGCTCATCGCACCAATTGTAAAATTCATCGCTTTCGTAAACATTACCACCCCAAAGTCGAATCATGTTACAACCGATATCATAAGTCATTTCTAAGGCTTGTGTAAGACGTTTTTCGTTTTGAGAGGGGAAAGCATCAAGTGGCACCCAGTTAGTACCCATAATAAAGGTTCTACGGCCGTTTATTATAAATTCAAACTTTCCGTTACCATCATCATCTATTACAGATGTTCGTACAAGTTCTACACAACGTATGCCTATACGGGTTTTAAAAGTATCGCAAAGTTCATCATTGTGATATAATTTAACTTCAATATCATAAAAGTTTTGATCGCCCTCACCACGAGGCCACCAGAATTTTGCGCCATGAAAATCCAAACGGAAATTTCGATTTACACCTAAAAATCTAATGTTTTGCTCAAAATGAGACTCACCGCAATCACCAGTTATGACAGCTTCATATCCACAAAGAAGATCATCTTCGGTATGGAGTCTTATCTGACCTGACAGATTTGCATATTCATTGCGAACATTCATAGAGGCTACGCCTATGTAAAAGTCTTCTATACGGCGCTTAGGCTTTTCAATAAGAGATACGCCACGCCAGATACCACCCGATACAGTACGGGGCATAATATCCCATCCGAACATATAAGGCGCCTTACGAATATGCAAAGAGTCTTCGTTATATGGTAATCCTACAGCTAAGGCGTTTTCTTTGTATTGACGCGCCCAAATGGCTGTTGGGTAGATGCAAACACAAATTTCGTTTTTACCTTTTTTAAGATTTTCAACTAAGTATTCGTGTTCGATTAACATATTGTCACAATAACCTAAATTTTCACCATTAAGATAAATTTGCGCAAATGTGTCAATACCTTCAAATCGTAAGTAAACATCGCCCTCAGGTATTTTGTCAAGAGTAAATTCTTTTATATACCATAGATGCTGATTTTCGTACTGCTGACAAAGAAGGGTATTGGTTCCCAAAAACAAATCCGGCAATAAACCAGCGCGTTGTATATCGAGTTCGAAATTACCGGGAACTTCAGCGTCAACTTTTACAAAATCGATATTTTTTGGTAGCTTTTTTATATTAAGAGGACTAAATTCATACTCAGTTTCTTTCACTTGATGGTGTGGCGCTAAATATAAATCCCATTTTCCGTTTAAATCAATTAACTTATTCATAATATCCTCCATTAATGGTTATCAGCCGCGAGAGAAAGCGCAGCATAGTCGCCTAAATTTTCGCCTAAAGTAGCGGGAAGTATTTCTACCACTGAAAGTGAAGGTTCAAGAGCTTCCTTTTTAAGACTATCAAACATAGTTTCCTTTAGTAAATCGTTACTTCGTGTGTATATGCTACCAATAACTATTTTTTCAGGGTTTAACACATCAATTAAAATAGAAAGGCCATAGCCTAACATTTCGCCACATTTACGATAAACTTTAATAGCAGTTTGGTCGCCATTATATGCGGCTTTTGCGACTGTATGAGCGGTAACATTGTCTAAATCATTTAGTGTTTTGCAATATGAAGGTACAATACCTTTTGACAAATCTTCTTTAGCGGCTTCCTTTGCCATTTGGGCAATTCCGCCACCACTTGCAAACCCTTCAAATGAACCATATTTACCAAATCCAATAGGTCCTGTATCACGCAATCTAATGTGACCGACTTCTCCGGCATTACCGTTAGCTCCGGTATATAGTTTTCCATTTAATATAAGTCCAGCGCCTAGTCCGGTTCCAAAAGTTAGGAATACCATGTTTTGTGAACCTTTACCAGCGCCGTACTTCCATTCTGCAAAAGCACAGGCATCGGCATCGTTTTCAAGACGAACAAAACCACCATATTTTTTCTTTAAGTAATCTACGATTTTTATGTTTCTAAAGGTAGGTAGATTAGGTGGTGAAATTATAATACCTTGTTTGTTATCGAGGGGGCCTCCGCAAGAGATACCGATACGACTAAAATTATCGGTCATTTGTGAAGCCATATCACATAAAATATCAATCATTTCGTACGCAGAAATACTATGGTCGGTTGGAACTACCATTTTGTTTTTTATTTCCATTATACCATTGTTTTCTTCACCGATACTGACTGCGCATTTTGTGCCACCGATATCAAAACCTATCATAATACTCACCTCTATAAATTATTATACAATAAATGTGACAGTTGTAAATAATATTTTAAGATAAAATGATATTTTTTATAAATAAAAAAGCCTCATCTAATGTAGATGAGGCTTTAGCTTTTACATATATCTTTTTGCAATGTATCGACTTGCGAATTTTTTGATTTCGCAAATAGGTATTATAGCTAATGATAAAACAAAACTTACAAAAAATCTACTTACAGTAAGAGTTTCAAGTCCAAACAGATTACCAGCAGGGGTAAGCACCAAAAAGATTGAAATAAACAAAACAAGTACAGAAGTAAAGTTCATGAATTTGTTTGATTTAAAATCGGCTTTAATAATTGAATGATGAGTTTTAAAATTGAAAGAATGGAAAATCTGAATCATGGAAAGTGTAGCGAAAGCAAGTGTTGCGCCACCGATAGCAAAAGAAATTAATGTTAAGGCAGCAACAACTAATGTGTCGCAAACAATGTTGATTATAGCGCCATTGCTAAACAAACGACCTGAAAGTGCAATAGGCTTTTGGCGCATAACATCAAATTCAGAAGTTTCAACAGTAAGGGATATAACAGAAGTACAATCAGTAAGAAGGTTGATCCATAGTAGTTGTACAGCTGCAAGAGGTGGTACACCAAAAATTAGCATACCTGCTATATAAGCCAAAATTTCACCGAAATTGCAACTAAGTAAATAGGTGACTGCTTTTTTTACATTTTCAAAAAGAGCTCGACTTTCTCGTATAGCGCCAACAACAGACATGAATTTTTTGTTTTCTACTATGACATCAGCGTTACCCTTAGCGATATTTGTACCTGAATTGCCAACAGAACAACCAATATCAGCAAGAGCTAATGCATCGGCATCTTCGGTACCATTACCAGTAACTGCAACAACCTTACCATTATTTTTCCAAGCGGTAAGCACACGAAGTTTATCTTCAGGTGTAATTCGCGCATATACAGTATATTTTTCGATGTTTTTGCAAAGTTCTTCATCGGAGATTTTATCAAGGTCAGCACCGCTTATAGCTTGTGAATCATCGGATAAAATTCCAATTCTACGTGCAATTGCTTTAGCTGTTATTAAGTTGTCACCGGTCATCATTATTGTACGTATGCCGGCAATATTACACGCGCTTATTGCTTCGACTGTATCAGACTGAGGTGGGTCATAAATACCTAATAGTCCTACGAAGGTCAAATCTTGTTCAATATCATCAGCGTTAGGACTTGATGGAATTTCTGATAATTTTTTAATTGCTATACAAAGCACTCGATATGAATCAGCTGCCAACTTATTGCAAAGTTCAACAACACTTTCTTTGTTTGCAAGTGTGCATTTTTCAAGCAAAATTTCAGGAGCACCTTTTACAACAGCAACAGGACAACCGCTAATCATGTTAACACTGGTCATGGTTTTGCGAGTTGTATCAAATGGGATTGAAGAAAGGCGGGGGAGTATATTTTCAACATCGTTTTTTGTCATGGAAAGGTATTTTATACTTGCTTTTTCTATTGCTTCTTCTGTTGAGTCGTTTTCAAGCATAGAGCATGACACAGCAAGTTGGAGTACACTAGCGGCTTTTTCCGAAGGTGTGTCTTCACTAAGCTCGTATAACTCTTCGCCATCGTAGATGCAACTCAAAAGCATATTATTTTTTGTAAGAATACCTGTTTTGTCAACACAAAAAACTTCAGTTTTACCCATAAGTTCTAATGCTTTAGTGTTTTTAATGACAATATTATCTTTTAACATTCTTTGAATACCTAGCGCAATAACAATAGTTGATATTGCAGGTAAGCTTTCAGGAATAGCGCAAATGCCGAGAGCAACAGCATTCATTAACGCATTTACGGTTGTTAAAGCAAAATTGTCAGAAGCAAAGTTTTGTATTAAACCAATGAAGAAGGTGAGAATACAAATAACTAAAATAACAATGTTTATTAATTTTCCATTTGCTTCTAGTGTTTCGGTAATTGGTAAAGTTTCGGAATTTGTTTGTCGGCTTATATCGGTTATTTTACCAATCTCAGTTCTAAGGGCTGTTTCTACAACGACTGCCGTAGCGGTTCCGTGCACTACACTACAACCTGCAAACACCATATTTTTACGTTCGGTTATCGCAGCGATATCTTCTGCTATATAATCAGCATTTTTTTCTACCGGTATAATATCACCAGAAAGTACTACTTCATTGCATCGTAGCGAATCGGTTGTGATTAATCTTGCATCAGCAGTAATATAATCGCCTTCGTGTAAAATTATAATATCGCCAGGAACTAAGTCTTCGGACAAAATGGTTTTTTCGTTACCATCACGAATAACAGTAACATTTGGATTAGTAGCGTTTTCTATATCATTTAACGCATCATCGCACTTGTGTAAATGAAAGGCGCTGATGAAAGCGTTGATGATTACTATAGCAATTATAAGGATGGGGAAGTAGAAATCCTTAGGATTATAAATAGAATTAATCACTAAGGAAATCAACGAAACTGCTACCAATAAATACACTACTTTAGATTTTAGCTGTTCGAAAAAACGAGTTAACAAACTTTTACTTTGTATGGCAGTAGTATTCTTTTTGTAAATTTCAAGTCGCTCTGCTGCTTCGCTAGAATGTAACCCGTGTTGAGCATCAGTTTTAAGTTCGGATAAAACATTTGCGGCATTTGAACTATGCCAAATCATCGTATCACTCCGTTTATGAGAAATTTAATATTTTAATTAATCGTTGTATATAGGGAATTGTGCGCAAAGAGCTTGAACTTCGGCAGTAATACGATCTTTATTTGCATCAAAGTCAGTGATAATATCTTTGATCCAATTGGCAATAAGCAACATTTCTTTTTCCTTAAAGCCACGAGCTGTAACAGCAGGTGTGCCAATACGCAAACCACTGGTAACAAATGGACTGTTAGGATCATTTGGTATAGTGTTTTTGTTAGCTGTGATATGAACTTCATCAAGACGATGTTCAAGTTCTTTACCTGTAATACCGAAATTAGTAAGTTTTAAAAGCATAAGATGGTTATCAGTACCATCAGATACAAGTTCAATACCGTTTTTACGGAGTGCATCTGCAAGAGTAGCTGCATTTTTAACAATTTGTGCTTGATATTCTTTGAATTCATCGGTGAGCGCTTCGCCAAAAGCAACAGCTTTAGCTGCGATAATGTGCATTAAAGGACCACCTTGAGTGCCAGGGAATACTGCTTTGTCAATTTGTTTTGCCAATTCTTCGCGACACAAAATCATACCACCACGAGGACCACGTAGGGTCTTGTGTGTGGTAGTAGTTACTACATCAGCATATGGAACGGGTGATGGATGAAGTCCAGCAGCTACTAGACCAGCAATATGAGCCATATCAACCATAAGGTAAGCTCCAACTTCATCAGCAATTTCACGGAATTTTTTAAAGTCAATAGTTCTTGAATATGCGCTAGCACCTGCAAGAATCATTTTTGGTTTGCATTCGAGTGCTAATTTACGAACGTTGTCGTAATCGATAGTTTCGGTTTCATCAGAAACACCGTATGGTACGATGTTAAAATACTTACCTGAAATGTTAACAGGTGAACCATGTGAAAGGTGACCGCCTTGTTGTAAATTCATACCCATTACAGTATCGCCTGGTTCAAGAAGCGCAAAGAATACAGCAAGGTTAGCGTTTGCGCCACTATGTGGTTGAACGTTTGCATGTTCAGCACCAAAGAGTTTTTTAGCGCGTTCACGAGCAATATCTTCTACAACGTCAACACATTGGCACCCGCCGTAGTAACGTTTGGTTGGGTAACCTTCGGCATATTTATTGGTAAGTACTCCGCCTGCTGCCAAGAGTACTGCCTTTGAAACGATATTTTCCGAAGCAATAAGTTCAATATTGCCTTGTTGGCGGTTAAGTTCTGCATCACATGCGGCAAAAACTTCGCTGTCAAAATTTTTAAGTTCATTAAAGAAATTCATTTTTCATTCTCC
>JAZRKK010000027.1:0-6033 GCA_045646305.1 Acutalibacteraceae bacterium | reverse complement strand
GGCCTATGTTCTCAAAATTCTTTGATAATCAGGGACCGCTTCCACATCATATTCATCATCGTGATGAGCACGCAAAGCGCGTTGGAGCTGATGGAAAACCTGAAATGTATTTCTTCCCATCTCAAGTAAATAACCATGGCGGAGAATTTCCGTTTACTTTCTTTGGGCTCAACCCCGAAACCACAAAAGAACAAATGAAAAAATGCCTCGAGGATTTCCACAAAGGTGATAATAAGTTGCTTGATTTGTCGCGCGCGTATAAAATTACGCTTGATACAGGTTGGGATGTTCCTCCCGGTGTGTTGCACGCACCTGCAAGTCTTTGTACTTATGAACCACAATTTGCAAGCGACGTATACGCAATGTATCAGTCTGTTTTGTACGGTGGTCACTGTGTATCAGAAGACTTACTTTGGAAAAATTGTCCCGAAGAGGAAAAGGGTAACTATGATTACCTTATGGATGTTATTGATTGGGAAGCAAACACTGATCCGGAATTTAGTAAAAAGCGCTTTATGGCACCTAAGGTTATTTGGGAAAACGAGCAAGGCGTTGAAGAGTGGATATGCTACAAGTGTAAGCTTGCATCTGCAAAGCGTTTGACCGTAAATCCCGGACAGACAGTAGTTGTTAAAGATATGGCAGCTTACGGTCTTATTATGCTTCAGGGTACAGGTAAACTTAACGATTGGGCACTTGAAACACCAACCCTAATCCGTTACGGTGAACTTACCAATGACGAGTATTTTGTTACCGAAAAGGCAGCAAAAGAGGGTGTCGTAATCACCAATACCTCTGCTACAGAGCCTATTGTTATGCTTAAGCACTTTGCTGAAAATCCTGAACTTGTAATTGAGGATTAATAACTTAAAGGTGTGAGATTATGAAAATTGATATGCATTCGCACTGCAAACCTGCAAGCCTTTGCTCGCATCATCAACCCGAACAATTGCCTGAAATGTTTAAGGCTAAGGGGATTGATGCAATAGTTCTTACAAACCATTGCTATCCAACACATTGCAAAACTCTTGGAGAGAGTTATGAAGAACAGGCGCAGGTTTATGTTGATACCTACCACCGTTGTAAAACAAGTGGCGATGCAGTAGGCATTAAGGTGTTTTTTGGCGTTGAATTAAAATTGATTAACGAACCAAATCACCCTGAATTTTTGCTGTATGGTATAAGTGAAGAGGATTTTTTAAGCAGTTTTCCGCTTTGGGAAATAACCCAAAAAGAACTCTTTGATTTTTGTAATGAAAAAGATATCCTCATGGTGCAGTCGCATCCATATCGCACAGAGCAGGGGTATGCGCCTTGTGATATGCGATGTGTTCACGGTATCGAAATTTACAATCCACATCTGCTTTTTGATGCAAGATATGATGATGCATTGAAACTTGCCATAGCCAACAAAAAAATTAAAACTTCTGGTTCCGATTTTCACGTAGAAAGACAAGCGGGACTTGCAGGTATGATAGTACCCGATCACATAGTAAATCAGTTTATGCTTCGTGATTTTTTAAGACAGAATAAATCGGTTGTTTTTGACGAGAATGGAATTATTTTTAAAGAGGATTAAGTATGGCAAATATCTTTGGCGAGAATTTAAGTAAAAATGAGATTTTAAAGCGCGTGGGAGACATCTCACAAATAGCGGGCGCTTTGCCCTTTGAATATACGTCAGGTAAAGCAAAGGGTACCGCTGCTGTAGAAATCCGTAACGGCAGCGGACTGCGCTTTGTGGTCTTGCTTGATAGAGGAATGGATATAGCTTATGCCGAAATAGACGGAATTCCCATTTCGTACATTTCAAAAACAGGCGTAGTTGCGCCCACGCATTATGATGAACCCGATTTTTTACGCAGTTTTTCTGCAGGACTTCTTACCACCTGCGGCCTTACCTATATGGGTGCACCATGTGTTGACGAGGGTGTATCTTTAGGTGCGCACGGCAGAATTTCTAACATACCGGCCTTTGATGTGGGCATTACTCAGGAATGGCAAGACAACAATTTTGTTATTACTGTACGCGGGAAGGTGCGTGAAGCCACGGTTTTTGGTGAGAATATGGTACTGACTCGAACAATAACCACCAATTTGGGTGACAATACAATTTATATCAATGATTGTATTGAAAACGAGGGATTTAATAAAGCGCCGTTAATGGTGCTTTATCATATGAATTTTGGTTATCCGCTTGTTTGTGAAAATACCATTCTTGAAACCAATTGTGTAAACATACGCCCGCGCGATGATGTAGCAGTCTCCGGAATTACCAAGGCTTGTGAATTTAGTGCGCCAATGCACAACTACTGTGAGCAGGTGTTTTATCGTGATGCCGTCACAGATAGTTATGCTACACTAAAAAATCCATCCCTTAATTTGAGCGCAACGGTAAGCTTTTCTGGTGATCAACTCCCGTATCTTATTGAATGGAAACAAATGGGTGAGCAGGAGTATGTTGTAGGTTTAGAACCCGCTACATATCCACCCGACAGCAGAGCCAAAGCTCGTGAACGTGGTGAACTTTTATATCTTGCTCCCAGCGAACTAAGACATCATAATATAACAATTAGTTTTTTAAAATGAGGTAAATAAATGGCTATTATAAATACAAGCAGTGTAAATAATATTGAAATAATTAATTCAATAAAAGATCGAGAAATTGTGTGTGCGTTTCATGATATAGACGGCACACATTCTCTAATTAGAAACTGGCCTCCTGTTATGAGCAGAGTTCTCTATGATACTGTTGTAAATGGTATCCCTGAAAATCTTACCGATAGGGAAAATATTGACCGACTTGTTTCTCTATGCGGCACTGAACCGCTTGAAGAAACCGATAAATTTTGTATCGAAAGCGCAGGTCTGTCTGCTCTTACGCAAATGGAATGGGCAATCAGACGCAATATGGAACACACTTGCGGCAAGTATTCAAGTGAAATAAACTCGGAAATTATTCAGCGAATCTGGAAAGGCGAAGAGCTTTTTGATAGTTTTGACGAGCCACAGGAATATCTTGATTATCTTGGTGAGGTAACACCGAAACTGTTTTGGGTTTATGAACAGGTGCTGAATGATTTTTGCCGAAATAAAAATCTTGAACAAGCAAAGCAAAATCCAGAATCTTTTTTGGTTAAAGGTTCTATGGAGTTTATGAATTACCTCAAAACTTTGGGAATAAAAAATTATTTTGTTACCGGCGCCGTTGTCGACAAGTCAATCAAGCCTCCTATGGGCATGTATGAAGAGGTATTAGGTCTTGGTTTTGAGATTGGTGAAGGAAAAACTGTAGAAGATATTTTAGGTTCAACCTGGACTGAAAAAATACCTAAAGAAGAGGTAATGAAGCGCCTTGTTAAACAACTTGGTGTAGATGGTAGCAAGGTTCTCGTGATTGGTGACGGACGCAGTGAAATAAGCGCAGGCAAAGAGCTTAATGCTGTTACCGTAAGTGTTTTACCCGAAACCGCCACACGTCAGCGTGAACTTCATAAAGAACTTGGCACAGATATGATTGTGCAAGATTACGATTTATCTGAAATCAAAAAATTGATTAAATGATACAAATTATAAACTTGAATGTTTTTAAAAAGCAAGCGTGCAGATTTAGCAGGCTTGCTTTTTTAATATCCATACAAAAGCAATCTTTAAAATTTGAAAAATATTGATTTAGATAAATATTAGATTATAAAATTATTAAAAGTTTTTTTGCTGATGTTTAGTGAATAAATGGCTTTTATTAACAATTGCAATCAAATATTTTTTTGAAATGTTCATTTTTTGTTAAAATCTTTGATTTTTGAAAATTCATCTTTGTTATTAAATTGATTTTAATATATTCCATATGATAAACTGATAATGCATAATTGTAATTTTATATAAAATCTTAAGGAGGTTTTATTATGAAAATCAAAAAGTTACTTAGCATTATTTTAGCAACGGTTCTTTTGGTGGGTTGTATTAGCTTGCAGGTGTCAGCCGCAGATACAACTGCCACAATATCACTGGTAGGTGAAAAACAGGCAATTGTTGGTGCAGAATATGAGGTCGTGCTTAACGTTAAAGAAACTTCTGCCGATTTAGTGGGTGGTATTTCTGCCGACGTAATTTATGACTCTGCAAAATTTAAACTAGAAAGGGTTGAAATCAGTTCTGATTTTGCTACTGCAAACAGCATTAACGAGGCAACAAATGCAATTAACACATCAACTGCCGGTAAAATTACCGTGGTACTTCTAGATGCGCCAAATGATGAGAGTGAAAATAATTGGCTGACATTTGTTTTTACGGTTAAAGAGTCTATAGGCACAGCTCAGTTTAATCTTGAAAATGTGAATGTTTCTGACGCAACGGGTAGTAAACTAATCACAAACAATTTAACCGTAGACATTACCGATAATAGTGTATATGCTCATATGATCGATGTTAACGGTGCGTCTATTAAAAAAGATGGTGAAGGCAACATTCGTTTTGAAGCTGAAATTGATTCATCTATCGATAGATCGCAAATTGCCGCTGTTGGTGTAATGATATTGCCAACTGTATATATTGACAATGGTGATTTGAAGGCATTTGCGGGTGATTTATCTAACAAGGATGCTACAGTAAAATACACAATGTCAAATGGTAAAAACAAAATCATTGCTCGTTCTTATGTTCCAATAAATGAGATTGGAGATAATGATAAATTCTATACATATCTTACCAATACCACAAGTTTTAAATTATATACTTCTTTTTCTGCGAGAGCATATGTAGTATTGAATGATAAAGATAAGACGGTAATTTACAGTGATAATAAGATTGTTGAAAATAATATTGTTGGTGGTACAAGTTCCAAGAGTTGTATTGACACTGCAAAAGCCATATACGAGAAATTTAAAACATCCAATGATTTAAGTTCTATAAGTGAAATTGTAAAAAAAGATGCAACACAGTGGACAGTTGATGACTATAAAACGGTTGTAACAAAATTAGCTGAATGTGATTACAACGGTTAATTGTTAACGAGGTTAAAAATTATGAAAAAAGATAAATTTGTAAAACCTGAAATAGAAATTTACAATCTAATCCTTGACGATATCATTTGTACAAGCGGAGATTACGGTGTTGATGGTCCGATAGATGGCGGCGAAGAAGGCTGGGGAGATATGGTGTTATATGGTTAAAAAATCATTAATATCAATTTTTATCCTTTTGTTATCGGTTTGCTTTATTAGTTGTAAAGAAAACACAGAAATTTTTGATGATACTTCATCCCAAGAAATTACAAGTGTTCCCATCGTTATTACTGACGATAATGACGCAGAAGAAATTACCCAGTCTGAAATTGATGAAATTGATGATGCTTGGGTGAACAAGACTCCTAATGTAAGTGTTGAGGTTGATTCTTCAAATGAAGAAAAAAATGAAACTGATAAAAACAGTTCATCGGGCGACAGTTCCGATAACACAACCTCAGATAATAATGATACAAACGACAGTTCATCAAGTGAAAATTCAGATGCAACAAGCTCAACCGATAGTTCTGAGGAATCGGGTAGTACCGATTCTTCAAACACCGATAGCAGCGATACCGAGTCAGGTAAGGAAGACGACGGTTATTTTGACGTTGCCGTATAAAGTGCGACAATATATTAGATACTGTTCACGATAAAATATGAGCAGAAACTTTCGTACTTATACAAATCCAGAAACTTAAAGGAGAATAATTATGAAAAATATCACTAAAAAGGTTATTTCAATTATTTCTTGCGTAATTTTGTTATTAACGACTTGTGTAGTACCTGCTGTTGCAGATACTACAACACCTATTGTGTCGCTTAATGTATTAAAAGCAGCAGAGGATAAGCTTAATGCTGCCAAATCAGCAGTTGAAGAGATTATTGCCGGCGCTGCATTTTACGAAGATTTTGAAGACGCAACCCAAAAGGTAGGCTATAGAAATGGCAGTTCAGCTACTAAGGTTACTGCTGACATTGCTGAAGATAACGACAATAAATATGGAAGAGTAACGGTAAATGAGGGTCA
>JAZRKK010000026.1:0-68214 GCA_045646305.1 Acutalibacteraceae bacterium | reverse complement strand
TGCATTTCTGAAGAGTTTGATAAGGGTGCAGGTGTTCCGATTTCCGCTATTATCTTTGGTGGC
Organism: Acutalibacteraceae bacterium; assembly: GCA_045646305.1. Classification (GTDB taxonomy): domain Bacteria; phylum Bacillota; class Clostridia; order Oscillospirales; family Acutalibacteraceae; genus UBA737. The sequence goes on along the minus strand of JAZRKK010000026.1, from coordinate 68,151 downwards.
CGTCGTGCAAAGTGCGCTCCGCTGGTTTACCAGTCCAAGGATTGGGTCAACGGTGTATTCGTAGGCTCTGCAATGGCTTCTGAAACCACCGCTGCAGCAGCTGGTGCAGTTGGTGTTGTTCGTCGTGATCCTATGGCTATGCTTCCTTTCTGCGGTTACCATATGGGTGACTATTTTGCACACTGGCTCTCAATGGGTGAAAAACTCGGCGAAAACGCTCCTAAGATCTTCAATGTTAACTGGTTCCGTACCGATGACGAAGGTAACTTCGTATGGCCAGGTTTCGGCGACAATATGCGTGTTCTTAACTGGATTATTGATCGTTGCGAAGGCAAAGCAACTGCTAGTGAAACAGCTATCGGTTATATTCCACAGCCTGAAGATATCGATCTTACTGATCTTGATATGGATATTGAAACCCTTAAATCAATCCTTAAGGTTGACAAAGATGTTTGGACTAAGGAAGCTGAAGAGATTGAAGAGCACTACAAGAAGTTTGGCGACAAATTGCCAGCTGCACTTCGTGAACAGCTCGATACTCTTAAAGCAAACCTTGCTAAAATGTAATTTATTACACATTTAGTTTGATTTTAAAGCGCTTACCATAGCAATATGGTAAGCGCTTTTTTATACGTTGTTCGTAGTTCTCATTTGTTAATATAAACTATTTACTATTGACATTGTTTGTTTTTAATGTTAAAATACTCGGTGATTGAACAAAATGTTCCAATATTTGATAAATTTGTTCATTATTTTTAAAAACAAATAGATTTGTAAACAAACGGGGGATGATTGTATGAAAAAAGTTGAAATTAATCGTAAACAATTTGATGTTCTTACATACATCGAAAAGTTTGATGAGAAAAAATCACAGAGAGAAATTGCTGAGGCAATAAACGTTTCTGCGGGTACAGTTAACAAGGTTTTATCATCATTAGATGAACTAGGACTTGTATCTAATGGTTTAATAACCGAATTAGGATATGCATCTCTTGAGCCTTATAGAGTAAAAAAAGCAATATTTATTGCTGCTGGTTTTGGTTCAAGACTTGTACCAATTACACTAAATACTCCAAAACCATTGGTTCGTGTAAATGGCAAAAGAATGATTGATACTTTACTTGATGCTGTTGTTGCTGCTGGTATAGAAGAGATTTATCTTGTAAGAGGTTATCTTGGTGAGCAATTTGATCAACTTTTGTACAAGTATCCAAACATTAAGTTTATTGAAAATCCATATTATAATGAAGCAAATAATATTTCTTCTGCATTCCTTGTACGTCATCTTATTCAAAACGCTTATGTACTTGAAGCTGATTTAGTACTTTCTAATCCTGACATTATTCAAAAATATCAATATACTTCAAATTATTTAGGTGTTCAAACAGATTATACCGATGACTGGTGTTTTGAAACAAAAAATAAGGTTATTACTAAAGTTAAAATTGGCGGCAATGATTGTCATCACATGTTTGGTATCTCATATTGGAATGAGGAAGCTGGCGCAAAACTTTATGATGACATTAAAAAGGTTTATGAAATGCCAGGTGGTAAAGAACGTTATTGGGATCAAGTAGCTCTTGAGTATTGCTTAGACAACTATACTGTTGAAGTAAGAGAATGTACCTTTGATGACATCGTTGAAATCGATAGTTTTGCTGATTTAAAGAAATTAGATCCGATATATAGATGATTTAAGAAGAGGTAAAAAAATGAATAAATTAAAATATGGTTATAATGATGCTGAATATAAGAAATTCAGATTAAATTCATGGATTTATTTATTGCTATTTTCTTTCTTGTACTGCGCTCATTATTGTACTAGACTTAATTTCAGTAATGCACAGGTTATGATGACTGAATTTTCTAGTTCGGAAATTGGTATTGTTACAAGTGCTTTGTTTTGGTGCTATGGTATTGGACACCTTATAAACGGTAGACTCGGTGAAATTGTAGGTGTTCGTAAGTTTATTATACTTTCTGTTATACTTTCTGTTATCGCAAATATCGTTATGGGCTTCCAAAGCTCAATTATAATTATGGCAATCGTATGGGGTGTTAACGGCTTTTGTCAATCAATGGCGTGGTCTCCGGGTGTTTCTTCGCTAACTGCGTGGTGGCCTGGTAATAAACGTGGTTTTGCAACTGGTTTTGCTAATGCATTCTCGGGATTTGGTGAGGTTGCTGCTAAACTTATGGTTCTTCTTGGTTTTGCATTATTCCCATCACTTGGTTGGCGATCTGCTTTCTTTGTACCAGCTGCGTTACCTGTAATTGTATTAACTATATACATAATTTTTGCAAAAGCTGGTCCTAAATCGGTGGGCCTTAAAGATTATGAAGAGGAAGATCAAGATAAAGCAGAAAAAGAAAACGAAATGGCTGCAATTGTTAAAGAAAAAGGAGCTCTTTATCCTTATATACATCTTCTCAAAAATAAGGTTTTCTTAATTTGGGTTTTTGTTGTTTTTTCTTCCGGTCTTGCTAGATATGGTCTTGCTACATGGATACCTAGATACTTAAAAGGTATGGGCTTAGAAGACAGCACTAGTATTCTTACTTCAATAGTTTTACCTATCGGTATGGGTATTGGTACACTAATAATCCCAACACTTACTGATAAGTTTTGTCCTAATAATAGACTTCTTGCTGGTGTTGTAAGTGGTTTTGCTGCTGCAATGTGTATTGTAGGATTTATGTTTTTAAAGGCAGAAGGTATTCAGTTAATATTGATGATGGTTTTATTGTTTTTTGCTGGCTTCTTTATTTACGCAATAAATGGCGTGGTTTGGACTTTTGCCGCTGATGTTGGTGGTCGTGTCTTTGCTAGTACTGCTGCTGGTGTGCTTGATTTTGCGGCATATATGGGCGCAGCTATACAAGCAATGTTGTTTGGCTTTATTCTTGGTGATGGTCATTGGAACGTATTGTTCTTATCAGTAGCTGCATTTTGTCTTGCTATTGCTATTGTTAGTTTGGTTTGTTCTAAGAAAAAGTAATGTGAAATAAAAAACACCCTCATATGAGGGTGTTTTTTGTTTTTAAAGTTTTGCTACATCAGCATCAGTAATTAGATGGAAACCGGCATTTTCGAGTGCTGTTTCAGCAGCAACATTATCAGCTACACGAAGAACAACATAAGCGTGTTTTTCTGTACGTGACATAAATGCGTAAAGGTATTCCATATTTATATTGTTTTTATCAAGTACATTAAGTGCTGTTGAAAGCTTACCAGGTTGATCACCAATTTTAACACCTACAACATCGGTAGTTTTAATAAGATAACCTTCTTCGGTAAGTGTTTTTAATGCTGTATCATTATCGTTAACAATAAGTCTAAGAATGCCAAAATCTTGTGTATCTGCAATAGAAAGCGCACGAATGTTTACGTTGTGTTTTGCAAGTGTATCGGTAATATCAACAAGTGTACCTTGCTTATTTTCTACAAAAATAGTTAACTGTTTTAGTGACATAATTGTTTTGCTCCTTCCATTAATCGTGTAATTTTCGTTTATCAATTATACGTACAGCTTTACCTTCGCTACGAGTAATTGTTTTTGGCGCTACTAAATGAACTGTTGGGTTGATACCAAGCATAGTTTTCATTGCGTTAGCGAGTGATTTTTCAAGAGCGGTAATTCCACCAACAGTGTCGGTGAATTGTTCAGGATTAAGTTCAACGTTAACTTCAAATGTATCGGTATTATTAACGCGATCAAGAACAATTTGATAGTTTGGTTGATATCCTTCGTTTAAAAGAACTGTTTCAATTTGACTTGGGAAAACGTTAACACCACGTATAATCATCATATCATCGCTTCTGCCCATTGGTTTACTCATTTTAATAAATGTACGTCCACATGAACATTTTTTACGACTAAGAACACAAATATCGCGTGTACGATAACGGAGTAGGGGGAATGCCTCTTTATCAAGAGCTGTAAATACAAGTTCACCTTTGCTACCTTCTGGTAAAACTTCTCCTGTATCAGGATCTATAATTTCTGCCAAGAAATGGTCCTCATTAATATGCATACCGGTTTGTTCCTCACATTCGAAAGAAACTCCAGGACCACTTGTTTCAGTAAGACCATAAATGTCATAGGCTTTAATGCCTAAAGTGTTTTGAATGTTTTTACGCATTTCTTCTGTCCAAGGTTCTGCTCCAAAAATACCTGCTTTAAGTGGAATTGTATCAGGTGTATAACCCATTTCAGTTAATGTTTCACCAATGTATGCAGCATAAGAAGGAGTACAACAAAGAATTGTAGCGCCAAGATCGGTCATAAATTGAATTTGACGTTCAGTATTACCGGAAGACATAGGAAGTGTTAAACAACCAACTTTATGTGAGCCGCCATTTAAACCGGCGCCACCTGTAAACAAACCGTAACCATAAGCTACTTGACAAACATCTTCCTTAGTGCCACCTACAGCTACGATAGCGCGAGCGCAACAATCTTCCCATAAATCTATGTCATTTTGTGTGTAAAATGCGACTACACGGCGTCCTGTTGTGCCTGAAGTTGATTGAATTCTAACGCACTCGTTTAGTGGTTTCGCAAGTAATCCGTAAGGATATGCGTCACGTAAATCGGCCTTAGTAAGGAAAGGAAGTTTATGAAGATCTTCGATACCATTAATATCTTCAGGTTTTACACCTTTTTCGTCCATAAGATTACGATAATATGGAACGTTTTCGTAGACGTGTTTTACTTGCTTAACTAATTTTTTTGATTGAAGTTTTTTTATGTCCTCAACGGGCATAGTTTCGATTTCTTTTTGATAATAATTTTGTGTCATTTTAACCATCCTTTCAAAATTTAATCGGTACAAAGTAGTGGAATGAAAGGGAATAAAAAAGTCCTCTGCATCCCAAAAAAGAATACAGAGGACGAGAAAATCGAAATCCCGTGGTACCACCTCAGTTCGCCATCATCTCACGATAACAGCCTTGTCAGGTACGATATATACCTTAGTCCTATAACGGGAACACCCGTTGCATCCTACTAAAGATAACTCTTGTTCAGCGCACTACTAACAGAATGAATTCAAAAAAGAAATCCTAATTGTCTCGCACCAACCGACAACTCTCTCAAAATTCTTTCTAATTTTACTTGTTTCTGCTCAACGCATTTACCATTTACTAACGTGATTAAAAACGTTAACTTATTTTAACATGATGATTTTTAAAAGTCAACATGTTATTTGTTTTTTATTATGAATTATAGCCTAAATCAAACGCTTTTTTATTCATTTCTATAAATTTTGGAGCAACAGTATTTTCGATGGCGGAAATCCATTTGTCATAGGAAATTCCAAATTGTTTTGCGACCTTACCCATAAGGACAATGTTTACCGCTTTTGAAGAACCTGCTTGTTCAGCAAGTGTTAAGGCATCAAGCGCTTCTACATTTAAACCTTTATTTGTAAGTTCATCTAATACATCGTTAGGATATTCAGCTGCGCCTATAATTACAGGCATTGGATCAATTTGTTGTGTGTTTACAACAATTATACCATTTTTGTTTAAATATTTTGCATAGCGGGCTGCTTCTAATTTTTCGAAAGAAATTATAAAATCAGCTTCACCTTCGGTAATTATAGGTGAATATACCTTTTCTCCAAATCTTACATAAGTAACAACGCTACCGCCTCGTTGACTCATACCGTGAACTTCACTAACTTTTACATCATAACCTTCATCAATAAGGAGTTTGCCAAGTAATTTTGAAGCAAGCAAACTGCCTTGTCCGCCAACGCCAACAATCATAACATTAGTAGTTTTCATTTTTGCTTACCTCCTTAATTAATTGCATCGAACGCGCAAAGTTGTTTACAAACACCACAACCAACGCATAATGTAGTATCAATCACTGCTTTGCCATTTTTCATGCTAATAGCTGGGCATCCTAAAGTCATACAACGTTTGCAGGACTTACATTTGTCAGCATCAACAACAAGTGATGGTAATGCTTTTACAGATTTAAGCAATACACATGGTCTACGAGAGATAATAACTGATGGTTCTTCAATTGCTAATTCCTCTTTTAAAACAGTTTCACATTCTTTAAGGTTATATGGATCGACAACTCTTACACGATTAATACCCAATGCTTTGCAAAGAGCCTCAAGATTAACCTTAGCCGCAACTTCGCCTTTAATGTTGTAACCAGTGGTTGGGTTTTGTTGATGGCCGGTCATACCGGTAATAGAGTTATCAAGAATAATTACTGTAGAATTTGTTGCATTGTATGCAACGTTAACAAGGCTTGTCATACCAGAATGCATAAATGTAGAATCACCGATAACTGCAACGCTTTTGCCTTCGGTTTCTGATTTACGTGCTGCATTAAATCCGTGCAAACCTGAAATAGAAGCGCCCATACAGAGTGTGGTATCAAGTGCGTTAAGTGGTGGTACAGCGCCTAATGTGTAACAACCTATATCGCCATGAACAGTAATTTTGTTTTTAGCAAGGGTATAGAACATTCCGCGATGAGGACAACCAGCACACATCATTGGTGGACGGTTTGGTATAACAGAATCAGCACTAACACAGGCTTTTGATTCAATACCAAAAGCATCAGCAATTGTCTTTTGAGAAAACTCTCCTAAAATAGAAAACATTTCTTTGCCGACAACATTAATACCAAGTGATTTAACATGTGTTTCAATAATTGGGTCAAGTTCTTCAATAACATAAAGTTTTTGAACTTTATTAGCAAAATCTTTAATTATATTAACTGGTAGTGGGTTTGGCATACCAATTTTAAGAATATTTACAGAGTCGCCAAACACTTCTTTTACATATTGATAAGAGCAACCAGAAGTAATAATACCAATCTCATTGTTATCGCTATATTCAACTTTATTATAAATGCAATTTTCAGCATATTCTTGAAGCTTAAGTGTTCGTTCTTCAACAACGGGGTGCTTTTTAATTGCATTACCGGGCATCATTATGTATTTAGCAGGATTTTTTTCATAATCCTTAAGAACTGAAGGAATGGCATCCACTGTTTCAACAACAGATTGGCTATGTGCAATACGTGTGCATATACGCAACAAAACAGGTGTATCAAATTTTTCAGAAAGTTCGAATGCAGTACGTGCAAATGTGTATGCTTCTTGTGAGTCCGCTGGTTCTAGCATAGGAACTTTTGATGCAATAGCATAGTGTCGAGAATCTTGCTCGTTTTGTGAAGAGTGCATTGCAGGATCATCAGCAACACAAATTACCATACCGCCATTTACTCCGGTATAAGAAAGGGTGAATAGTGGATCTGCTGCAACATTAAGTCCTACGTGTTTCATAGCACAAGCACTACGTGCACCTGCAAGAGAAGCACCAAAAGCAACTTCGCATGCAACCTTTTCGTTAGGTGCCCATTCGCTATGTAAATCATCATATTTTGATAAAAACTCAGTAATTTCTGTTGATGGTGTACCAGGATAACTTGAAACAACACCTAAACCACCATCGTGAAGACCAGCCGCTATGGCCTGATTTCCTATAAGTAATTTTTTCATAACATAAAAACCTTTCAATTAAGATTTGTTTTGTGAATCAACGATTCCCTCAGCACCGTATATTTTACGAAGCTTTGGTTTTTCTATTTTGCCAGTTGGATTACGAGGAACATCGGCAAAAATTATTTTTCGAGGGCGTTTGTAACGGGGAAGTGACATACAAAATTCGTTTATCTCTTCTTCAGTACAGGTCATTCCTTCTTTTACTTGTATAATTGCGGTAGCAATTTCACCTAAACGAACATCGGGTAGACCAATAACTGCAACATCCATTATTTTGTTGTGTGCTGCAAGGAAGTTTTCTATTTGAACTGGGTATAGGTTTTCGCCACCGGTTATTATAACATCTTTTTTGCGATCTACTAGATAAATAAAACCATCTTCATCCTGCATTGCCATATCTCCGGTGAAAAGCCAACCATCTTTTAATGTATCTGATGTTGCTTTTTCATCGCGGTAATAACAAACCATTACGCCAGGACCTTTAAGACAAAGTTCGCCAACATCACCTTGATTTACTGTATTTCCTTCAGGATCTACAATCTTTACATCCCAACCATAACCTGCAATACCAATTGCACCAACTTTATGTATGTTTTCTACACCTAAATGAACTGCGCCAGGACCAATTGATTCTGACAAGCCATAGTTTGTATCATATTGATGGTTAGGGAAATATTCAAGCCAACGTTTAATAAGACTTTGTGGTACAGGTTGTGCGCCTATATGCATTAAACGCCAATTAGAAAAGTCAAATTCATCAAGGCTGATTTCACCATTATCAAGAGCATTCAAAATATCTTGAGCCCATGGAACAAGCAACCAAACTATTGAGCATTTCTCTTGACTAGCCGCACTTAAAATATTACGTGCTTGAGTGCCTTTAAGTATAACCGCTTTAGATCCGGTTATTAGGCTACCAAACCAGTGCATTTTAGCGCCGGTGTGGTATAGTGGAGGAATACAAAGAAAACAGTCATCTTTTGTTTGTCCATGATGTGCTTGTTCAACTCGGCACGAGTGAATAAGGCTACGATGTTTATGTAATATTGCTTTTGGAAAGCCAGTTGTACCAGATGAAAAATAAATTGCGGCATCATCTTCTTCAGTAAGAGTACATTCAGGGAAGATAGATGAGCATTCGCTTGTTAAATCATTATAATCATCAGCAAATGCAGGACAACCAGAACCAAAATAGATTAATGAGCATTTTTTAGAAATTCTTTCAGCCACTGCTTCGACACGCCCAATAAACTCTGTGCCAAAAATCAAAACATCTGCTTGGGCTAAATCAAGGCAATAGTCAATTTCATCAGATGAATATCTAAAATTCAATGGTACAGCCAATGCGCCGGCTTTAAGTATACCAAAATAAATTGGCAACCAGTCAATACAATTCATTAAAAGAATAGCAACTTTTTTACCTTTACCTATACCATTTTGTTGTAACATATTAGCAAATCGATTTGCCTTTTCGTTAAATACAGACCATGAAATTTCACGGCGATAGTAATCAACGCGATGAGTAGGTTCAACCAAATCGAACTCGTGCCAAGTACGGCGACGTGTTTCAGGTTGGTCTGGATTAATCTCAACAAGTGCAATATCATTTGCGTATTTTTTTGCGTTGTCTTCAAGAAGATGAACAATAGTCATAAATAAATTCCTCAAACTAAAAAAATCTAAATAACATTTTAGCACTTTAAAGTGCTGATGTCAACATAAACTTTTAATTTTTTCTTATATGAGCAGAAGTTGAAAATAAAACGATTATTTGCATATTATTTCTACCGAAAAAACTATGATTTTGGTAATTTTAAACCGTAATTCTTACTTAAAAATAAAAAATGGCAAAAAAATCAAATTTTTTATTGTTTCCTCTTGACAAACACGCTTTAAAGTGTTAAAGTGTTAAAGTCGCGAAATTAAATTATAAAAAATATGAAAGGGCGAAATTATTATGACAACTACAGCGCTTATTACAATTCCGATGCTTTTACTGTTTTTTGCAGTAATGGTAGTTGTCGGATTATATTGCAAAAAGCATACTACCAGTGTAGATGGTTTTGTATTAGGTGGACGTTCGGTAGGCCCGTGGCTTACAGCGTTTGCGTTTGGAACTTCATATTTTTCAGCGGTAATATTTGTAGGTTACGCAGGTCAGTTTGGTTGGAATTTTGGTTTAGCATCTACATGGATTGGTTTAGGTAATGCTTTTATTGGTTCGCTTCTGGCGTGGCTTGTTTTAGGCAAAAGAACGCGTATTATGACACAAAGTATTGGTTCTAAAACAATGCCTGACTTTTTTGAAAAAAGATATGAATCATCAAAACTAAAAATAATCGCTTCGCTAATAATATTTGTATTTTTAATTCCATACACTGCCTCTCTTTATAATGGCTTATCTTCGCTGTTTAATAATGTTTTTGAGATTGACTACTGGATTGTTGTTGTTGTAATGGCTATATTAACTGGTATTTATGTAATATTCGGCGGTTATATGGCTACGGCGATTAATGACTTTATACAAGGAATTATTATGTTAGTCGGCATTGTGGCTGTAATTTTTGCTGTGTTAAAAGATAATGGTGGCTTTGCTCAGGCAGTAAAATCATTAGGTGAAACAGCAGGTGAAAAATACATATCTACTTTTGGTCCTAATCCAGTATTTTTGTTTTTTGTTGTAATGTTAACATCACTTGGTACATGGGGATTACCTCAAATGGTAGGTAAATTTTATTCAATTAAGGATCAAAAATCTGTTAAGACTGGCACAGTGATTTCAACTATTTTTGCAGTAGTTGTAGCAGGTGGTTGTTATTTTCTTGGAGGATTTGGTAGACTTTATGAAAGTGAAATGTTAAAAGGTGGTTTTATAACCGAAAATGGCATAATGTTTGATAAGGTTGTACCAACAATGCTTGGTAACTTGGCTCCTGTAATTGTCGCGGTAGTTATTGTTTTGGTTCTTTCTGCCTCTATGTCAACGCTTTCTTCGTTGGTATTAACTTCATCATCAACATTAACGCTTGATGTAATAAAGCCTGTAGCTGAAAGAAAAAATAAATTTAATGATAAAAAAAGCGTTTTTGTTATGCGATTGTTCATTGTGTTCTTTATTGCTGTATCTGCTATTATTGCAATTCTTAAGGACAGCGTTTGGAAAGAATCGGTATTCATCGCGCAGATGATGGGTGTATCTTGGGGTGCGTTGGCAGGGTCGTTTTTAGCACCTTTCTTATATGGACTTTTTTGGAAAAAGGGAAGTCGCGCTGCTGTTGTATGTTGTTTTGCCTTTGGTACAGGACTTGAGATAATTCAACTTTGCATTAGTGTTGGTTGGTTTGAATTTACCGGTAAAATACTTGGTTTTGTATTCGAAAACTCATTATATTCGGGTGTGTTTGCAATGCTTGGTGGTCTAATTATTTTCCCAATAGTTAGTTTATTAACACAAAAAACAAAGCCGGAAAATTGTGAAGAAAAATTTAAATGTTTAAATCAATAATAAAAAATCCCGCTGAAATTCAGCGGGATTTTTACTATTTAAATTTAACTTTAGCAACACGTAAGCAAAGACTTTGTCCGTATGTGAAATTAGTGAAATTAACAGATACAGCATCATCTTTTTGAGAGAAAGCAAGTTCTTCATCATTATCCATCCACTTGATTGATTCAACCTTTTTATCAAATTTTTCAAGAGTAATTGCGCCTTCTTCTTTAAACCCTAACGAAACGTTAACATCGCCACCACTTTTTACGTTAAACTTAAAGATGTATGCAGTGTTTTCATCATTTACATCTTTGAGTACAAATTCTTGTTTATCGGTATAGGTGATATATGGTCTACCATTATAAATGGCTTTTCCATAAGTGTTCATCCAACGACCAATACATTCCATAATGCCTTTTTGCATTGTAGGAACGCTACCGTCAGGGTTAGGCCCAATGTTTAATAAGAAATTTGCACCAACTTTACGACAGTTACAAAGACTTTCGATAAGAGTTTTTACAGGCTTGTAGTTAATATCATCAGCGATACCCCAATGATCACAAAGTGTTTCACACATTTCACCAGCCATATATTTAGGCTGACCAGTTCTATCAAGAGGTTCTGCCATTCCTCGTTCAAATGTAACTGAGTCAATTTCGGGATTACCCATTTTTCCTTGGGCGTGAAGACCTGTGTTGTTGATGACCATAGCTTCAGGTTGTAAGCGGTGTATCATTTTATAAAGATCGTCTTCTTTCCAATCGGCATCAGGTTTAGACCAATTACCATCAAACCAAAGTCCACCAATTTTACCGTATTTTGTGCAAAGTATTTCTACGCTTTTATATAAATATTCAAGATACGCATCAAAATCGTTATCAAAATCAGGATGATGCCAATCAAGTGTTGTATGATAAAAGAAAGGAACAATGTCTACTTTGCGACATTCTTCAACAAATTCAGCGATGATGTCGCGACCGGCGGGGGAATTAAGAGCATTAAAGTCTGACAAACCGCAAGGATCATAAAGTGAAAAACCTTCATGATGACGAGTTGTAAGACAAATGTATTTACAGCCTGCTGATTTCGCAGTAGCAACAATATCACTCATACCTATACAATCGAATGTGTTAGATAATTTTTGGTATTCACTCATACCTTCTTTTAAATATCTAAATACCCATTCGCCGCGTTTGTGTTGTGAATATAGTCCGTAATGAACAAACATACCAAATCCTAATTGTTCAAAATCTTTTATATATTGTGGTGCAACAGGGATTCTATTTTCCATAAAAACACTCCTTAGTATTGTTGTTTTTTAAAATAGCATAAAACTTGCGTTAAGTCAACTTAAAACCCATATTGACAAGTAAAATTTTTTCACTATAATATAACAAAGACAATAAGTAAAGGAAGCGATATTATGCAACTGGCAGAAATATTTTGCGACAGTATGATACTGCAGCGCGAAAAAGAAATATGTATTTTTGGAACCGGCAGGGGTGAAGGTAGTATTGTTTTTTGCGGAAAAACTACCGATTTTGTATCAACAGATGATAAATTTTTTGTGTATTTACCATCCGAAAAGGCAGGCGGACCTTATGAAATGACCGTTACACTTAATGGCAAAACAACCGTTTTTAAGGATATATTAATTGGTGATGTTTATATTGCGGCAGGGCAGTCAAATATGGGACTTATGCTTAGTGACACTGCCGATATAGAGCTTGTTGATAATCCTAATTTAAGATTTTATCTTGAGCCGCACGATTCTAATCACGATTTAGATATTAGCTATGACTATTACGGTTGGGAAAAATTTGAGGGTGAAAATCCGTTGCATATGTCTGCTATTGGCTATTACTTTGCTCACAGGGTTTACGATAAAACAGACATACCTATAGGTATTATTTGTTGTTATAAAGGTGCTTCAAGGATTGATGCATGGATGTCTCCCGAACTTACAAATAGTGAAAGATGTCAAAAATTGCTTACAGGACCAACGGCTGAATACAAATTCAATCTTGATAACTGGTTGTTTTTAAATAAGCTTTTGCCAATTGTACCATATACTGCCAACGGTATTTTGTGGTATCAAGGTGAGAGTAGCAGTATGGAAGAGCAAGCTTGGAACCATAAACATCTTCTTGAAATGTTAATAAATGAATGGCGTGCTCTTTGGAATGACGAGTTTCCTTTTTACATAATACAGCTTGCTGATAATTCGCAGCATCCGGGCAACTGGAATGCAATAAGAATTTGTCAGGAATGGGTAACAAAAAACGTTAATAATACTTATTTGATTACACAAAATAGGACGGGTGAGTCAAAATTAATTCATCCAATGCGAAAAAAATTTGTTTCAAAGCTTTTGGCTAACGCTGTGCTTAATACATTATATGGCTTTGATTTAGAGTATAGCGGTCCTGTGGTTGATAAATACGAGAAGACTGATAACGGTTTAAAAATTTATTTTTCACATGCCAATAATATGTATATTGATGGAGAATATCTCGAAGACATTGTAGGATATACAGATGAATGGATACCTTCTTCCGTAAATGCAAAGGTAAATGGAAATATTCTTGAAATAGAATTTTTAGTAAAGAATTTTAAGGCAAAGGTAGTAACACTGGGTGCTATGAATACTCTTTCTCACAATCTTTACAATGAACACGGATACCTTGCGGCACCATTTTATATCGTTCTTGATTAGTCAGATATTTGCAAAAATTAATGCTTGATTTTTTCAATAATATAATATATAATATCTTGGTTGCTTGCAGATGTCGCGTAGCTGGTCGAGCGCGCACGATTGGAAATCGTGTAGCCATTAAAAGTGGCTCGAGGGTTCGAATCCCTCCATCTGCGCCAGGTAAAGAGGCATCCCATACGGATGCCTTTTTATGTTTTTCAAAGGGTGATAATATGAAAAAAATGCAGGTTGTTATTGATTTGTTTTTTACAATAATTGCAGCGGTGTTATCTACAATAGGACTATACGTTTTTGTTAATCCTGCCAACTTCGCCCCAAGCGGTGTTGACGGTATATCTATGATGCTTGAAAAGATAACCGATATTAATATGGGTTATATTTCGTTGGCAATTAATATTCCGCTGCTTATTATGGCGTGGTTTTTTATAAGTAAAAAATACGTCGCTTACACTACGATTTTTACAATTATTTCATCGGTTATGCTAATAATTGTAGAAAAGATTGATTTTTATCAGTACATATCTAAAAACAACGCTTGGATCGCAGTGCTTGCTTCGGGTGTTATTTTGGGTGCTCGAACTGCTATTATGATAAAAATAGGCGGTTCTACGGGCGGTGTAGATATTATAGCAACGGTTGTTCAACAAAAGAGACCATATCTTAATATTGAAAGTTTAATTTCGATATTTTGTTATGTAATAATAGGTATATCATTTTTTGTATATGGCAACATTGAAAGCATTATTATGTCGGTTGCTCAAATGATGATATTTAATTTGGCAATGAACTCTATACTTAAAACCACACGTAACGCTGTTGAAGCTCGAATTATTACCGATAATCCCGAGGAGTTTAAGGACGATATCATAAATAATTTAAAACATGGCGCTACTATAATTGACGGTACGGGTATGTTTACGGGCGACAATAAAAAAATTATTGTAACAATAATTAATTTAAGACAAATGAATGATTTGATAAAAATCTCTAAAAATCATCCCAACTCCTTTATTTATTTTAGCGAGGTAAATGGTGTTTGGGGTAATTTTAGATGGAATAAAACAGATGAAGTAAAATAATAAAAAAAAGAACCACCAATAAGAGTTGTACTCTAAAGGACAGTTTTCTAATAACTAACTATACCCGTGATGCCGAAACATCACGGGTATCTTTTATATTCCTTTACTATTGACTTAAATTATGCTACAATATGACTAACCGATAAATAAGAATTTGCAGGTGTGCAATGAAGCTGATAGAATTAACTCACAAAAATGAGATTTTCCAAACATATGAGATTTATAAACACTGTATGTTTATGCCTACTGAAGAAAAATTTAATAATAAAGTAGACATATTCTTAAACGATAATTCCGTAAAAATCTTTGCTTGTTTTGAACAAGACAAGATTTTAGGTGTTATGGTAGTTTCCTTTATAGAGCAAAAGAAAATTGAAATTATAGGTATTGCAGTAGATGTATCTGTTCGTGGAAAAGGTATTGGCTTTTATATGATAAACCAAGTGCTAAATGATTATGATTTGATTTCTGTATATGCCGAAACAGATAATGATGCAGTTGGGTTTTATTGCAACAATGGTTTCCGTATTGCGGAATTCTCTGAAACCTATGATGACGAAACCGTTGTTCGCTATAAATGCGAATTAACCAAATAGACAAATTCCAATTTATCGAATAGATGATATTTATAAAAGGGTTTTAGGTTCTCCTAACAATTGGAAAATGTGATATACATTTTCCCTGCTTGTTATGGTATAAGACAAATATTAAACGGATGTGTAGAATTTCTGCACATCCGTTTTACTATCGCAAGAGAAAATATTTTAATAGTGATATTGTGAGATGGGTCTCACAGTGTTATTTTGCCTAACGGCAAAGAGGTATTTTATTCGCCCTAAAACTGCCGAAGGCAATATCACTTGTCGTAAGGCGAATAAAATTGGCGTTGTATCATTATGGGTACAACGCCTACTGGCGGTTCTTTTTTAAAAAATAATTTTATTTACATAAGGGATTTTTGATAAAATACAACATGAAACTAACGATAAAACAAAAATTACTAAAGATAATAATGGTATAGCAATCACAGAATTATATTCAAGTATATTGTAATTGTTTTTTATAATATTTAGGAATACGATATGTATAAGATAAATGCCAAAAGTATGTTTTGAAATTAGAAGTATTTTTTCACTTTTTATAATATTTTTATTTACAATAAATAAAATAAAAATAGAAAAAGTAGCAAAGATTGTAAAAATACTCTTATACCAAAACATATCATCAAAAAGTTGATTGTTTTTTACTGATAAATAATATGTAAAAAACGATGTAATAGATGTGGATAATCCGAATATTAAAATGCAAAGTATATTTTTCTTAAAATTAAATTTGACATTTTCAAAGCGTTTATAAATTAAATGTCCACTTATAAAATAACCGAGATAATAGGATGCATTAAATATAGGAACAGGATAACTAATATTTACGTTTTTTTCTAATATTTCAGAAGCTAATGGAATTATTATTACCGTAATTCCGGATAAAGTTATCCATAGTGTTAAAAATAAATTTTCTTGTTGTAAAGTTATATTTTTACACATGTTTTGTATAAAAGGTAATGCAATATTTATTCCAATAAACGCATACATATACCATAAATGCCTTGAAGTCATATTTGCGTTAAAAAAAGAGTTTACAAGAACAATTTTAAAATTTTCAAAATAAAATCCATTTTTTTGTACATAGTAAATAAAACTCCAAATTATCAAAACAAGAATAAATTTTATGATTCTGTGAATATATTTTTTGTTTGATTGTTGTTTAGAAATTGTGAAAGCTCCACTAATCATAAAAAATAAAGGAACGCAAATTCTTGAAAAAGAGTTGAAAATAACTGATGTTAAAAACTGACTTTTTTCAATATTATGAAAACTATATATGTATACATTTGAAACATGTATAATTATAGTCATAAAAATCGAAAAAATTCTAATGAATTCGATATTTAATTTTTTGCCGCACATATTTATATCTCCCATCTCACACATATAATATCACATTAAACATTTTAAATCAATATAATACATATTTGTCATAAAAATTTTTTCGAACACATAATATTTATCAGTAAAATTTTAAACGTAAAAGTTTCGGAGGAATATTTATGGCAAATAAAAGTATATACGAAGATATTGCTTTAAGAACAGGTGGAGATATTTACTTAGGTGTAGTAGGTCCTGTAAGGACAGGAAAATCTACTTTTATAAAACAATTTATGGATAAGCTTGTTATGCCTAATATTTCTGAAGAATATGAAAAGGAAAGAGCCAAAGATGAATTACCTCAGGCTTCTTCTGGTAGAACAATAATGACTACAGAACCAAAGTTTATACCAGAAAAGGCTGTTAATATAAATATTGATAACACTGCAAACATGAACGTTAGATTAATTGATTGTGTAGGTTATATTGTGCCAAGTTCTTTGGGTTACATAGAAAACGATCAGCCTCGAATGGTAAATACACCGTGGTATAACGAACCTATACCATTTAATATGGCAGCAGAAATAGGTACACAAAAGGTAATAAGCGAACATTCAACAATAGGATTGGTTATAACTACCGATGGTAGTATTAGTGATATACCACGCGAAGAATACGAACAAGCAGAAAACAGGGTAATACAAGAACTTAAGGATATAAATAAACCTTTTATTGTATTACTTAACAGTTTAGATCCAACTGATGAAAACACTAAAGATATAGCTGAACAAATTTCAAAAAAACACAACGTGCCTGTTATGCCAATAAATTGTCTTGATCTTACACAAAATGATATTAAACATATCTTATCAAGAATACTTTATGAATTTCCTGTAAAAGAGATTAATATTGATTTTCCAAAATGGATAAATAGTTTGCCACTTGAACATTGGTTACGAGCGGATTTAATAAACTCTTTACGTGGTTGTTCAAAAATTAAACATATTCGCGATGTTAATTTGCTTTGTGAATCGATTTTAAACAACAATAATACATCAGGATGCAACATAGATAATATTGATTTAGGAAAGGGTAATGCCAAGGTAATAATAGAATTAAAGTCAGAATTGTTCTATAAAGTATTGGCGGAAATTACAGGATTAATTATTAAAGATGAGCAAGAACTTATGGAATCTATTGCCGAACTTGCTAATTTAAAAAATGAATATATGCGTGTTAAAGATGCTCTGGATGAAGTAGAAGCAACAGGTTATGGAATCGTTATGCCTTCAATCGAGGAACTTAGTCTAGAAGAACCTGAAATTGTAAAACAAGGTGGTAGATATGGTGTTAGACTTCGTGCATCAGCACCATCTATTCATTTGATGAAAGCGAATATAACTACCGAGGTTAGTCCAATTGTTGGTAGTGAAAAACAATCAGAAGATTTAATAATGTATTTGTTGAATGAGTTTGAAGAAAATCCAGTTAAAATTTGGGATTCAAATATTTTTGGTAAATCATTACATGAACTTGTTAATGAAGGCTTACATACAAAACTTGCTCGTATGCCAGTAGATGCTCGTATGCGAGTGCAAGAAACAATAGAACGTGTTATTAATGATGGTTGTAATGGGCTTGTGTGTATAATACTATAAAATAAATTCTTGCAAAAGCACGTTTGTTATGTTATTATTAAAAAAAGATTGCTTTTGCGAGGGCTGTTATGAAATCAAATTTACTTATAAAAATTTTAATAGTTATTTGCTTGTGTTTGGTTTTTCTTTTAACTTTTACTGCTTGTAAAAACAAAGAAATTTTTGCTGAAACATCTGATTTTGAATCATATCCTGATTTTTGGAATGGCTTTGATGATGATACAGGTGGCGATATATTTATTTCAGATGTAGTTGAAGGTGAAACAACTTCTGATGATGATTGGACTGCAAATTACGAGGAAGGTAATGATAGTTCAAATGGTTCTTCAGATAAGAACAATGTTCAAATTTCTTCTACAAATAATACTTCTAACAATAGTTCAAACAGCAACACATCAAATAATAATGTTTCTAATAATGTAGCCTTAAGCGATGATACTTCAAGTGATAGTAGCTCAAACAATAACAGTTCAAGCGCCGTTGATTCGAGCAGTGAAGTTTCTAGCGGTAATAATTCAAATGAAGAAAGTTCGGATAATTCCAGCGAAGATAAAGATGATACTGATTACGGAAATCAAGGCCCATTATATGAGTTTAAAAAATAAAAAAAGAAGTCGTAACCAAAAGGTTACGACTTCTTTTTTACGTTCGATAAAGGATTAGAATCAATAGCATTTTTTATTTGTTTATCTGAAATATGCGTATAAATTTGTGTAGTACCAAGATTAGAATGGCCTAAAATATCTTTTAAAACTCGTATATCAACATCACCATGCTGGTACATTAGTGTTGCTGCTGTGTGGCGTAATTTGTGTGTTGAATATCCTTTGTCACCAAGACCGGCTTTATCAAGATATGTTTTTACAATGTGTTGCACTGTTTTATTGCTAATGCGTTTTTTGTTTCGACTAATAAAAAGGGCATTACGATCATTCCAATCGATGCTATCATTAGGGCGAACAGCAAGATAAGCTTTTATTGCTTCGCTACATGCATCGTTTATATATACTACACGTTCTTTATTGCCCTTACCTAATAAACGCATTGTACCATCGGCGTGAATATCACTTAGGTTAAGTCCACAAAGCTCGGATAGGCGCATTCCGCAATTTAAAAATAAAGTTAAAATACAATAATCCCGTTCTTTGTTAGGTCCGTCAACACATGACAATAACTCAAGTGAATCCTCGAGACTTAAATGCTTAGGAAGTGCGTTTTTAACTTTAGGTGATTCAAGCATTTCTGCGGGATTGTTTTCAAGCAAGTGAATTTGCGATGTTAGATATTTAAAAAATATTCTTAATGTTGAGGTTTTTCTTGCTCTGGTCGCAGCGTTATTGCCACGTTCATCTTTACAAAAAACTATAAAAGCGTACAAATCCGATATGGTAACACTACGAATTAATTCAGCATCAACATTGTTTATTTCAATTTGTTCAAAAGGTGTTTTGGAATCAACAATTCCTCGTGTTAAAAGTAAATATCTAAAAAAAGTTTGCAAATCAAGATAATATTCATCAACCGATTTAGAAGATTTACCCTTAATAACTTCATTATACGTTAAAAAATCTCTAATAACAGGAGGACATGATAACAAAAATTCATGTTTCATATTGTAGCGCCTCATTCAAAATATTATAAAATACATATTTATTTTATCATTTAAGTAAAAAAATTGCAATATTAAACATATAAAGTTATTAACAATTTTACGCTTTAAAGTGTTGATTTTTTAATATGTCTATGTTATAATAACATTTATTAAAATTTGGTAGGTGTTTTAAATGGAAAGTTTTGATTGGGTAATACTTGGCACCATACTTGTTTATATGGCAATGATGGTTGCTATTGGTTTTGCCGTATCGGGTAGAAATAAAACTTCCGATGATTTTTATTTAGGTGGTAGAAAGTTAGGTCCGCTTGTAACAGCTATGAGTGCAGAAGCTTCTGACATGAGTGGTTGGCTTTTGATGGGTTTACCAGCTGTTGCTATGATGGGTGGTCTTGCTGAAGCGAGTTGGACTGCTATTGGTTTAGCAATTGGTACATATCTTAACTGGTTGTTTGTTGCAAAA
The DNA here is from genome assembly GCA_045646305.1 of Acutalibacteraceae bacterium. GTDB lineage: Bacteria > Bacillota > Clostridia > Oscillospirales > Acutalibacteraceae > UBA737. Next base: position 47,672 of record JAZRKK010000026.1, on the reverse strand, counting down.
CGTTTGCGTGTTTACAGTAGTCATATTAACGCATTTACTTTGCCAGACTTTTTCACTAAAAGATATAATGATAATTCGAAAATTTTGACAACTGTTGCAGCGTTATTTATTATCGTTTTCTTTGTTCCATATACTGCATCTGGATTTGCTGCTTGTGGTAAATTATTTGCTTCATTATTTGGTATGGAGTACCATCTTGCAATGATTTTAAGCGCTATTGTAATTATTGTTTATTGCACTTTGGGCGGATTTTTTGCCGCTTCAACGACTGACTTTATTCAAAGTATTATTATGACAATTGCGTTAGTTGTTGTAGTTGGTTTTGGTGAGGCAGTTGCTGGCGGATTTAGCAATGTCTTCAGTAACGTTCAAGGTCTTGAAGGTTATCTTGATTTATTTAAAGGTTTCAATGTTGCAACAAATGAAACTGGCAGTTATGGAACTTTACCTGTTATATCAACGTTAGCTTGGGGTCTTGGATACTTTGGTATGCCACATATTCTTTTGAGATTTATGGCTATTGAAGATGAAAATAAACTTAAGATTTCAAGAAGAGTAGCTTCAATTTGGGTTGTAATTTCAATGGGTGTAGCTGTTATAATCGGCGTTGTTGGTTATACTCTTATGCAAAAAGGTGTTCTTCCTACTTACGCAGATGCTTCTGCTGCAGAAACAATAATTGTTGATATTTCTAAATTTTTAAGTAGATATGGATATGTTGCAGCCCTTGCCGGTGGTATAATTCTTGCTGGTATTTTAGCTTCTACTATGTCAACTGCGGATTCTCAGTTACTTGCCGCAGCATCAGGCGTTTCACAAAACTTGTTGCAAGAAACATTTGGTATTAAAATGTCATCAAAAACATCTATGTGGGTAGCGCGTTTATCTGTTGTTTTGATTTCGGTTGTTGCCATTTTCTTAGCATGGGATCCAAACAGTTCTGTTTTCCGTATTGTTTCTTTTGCTTGGGCAGGTTTTGGTGGAGCATTTGGTCCTATTATTCTTTGCTCTTTATTCTGGAAACGTACTACAAAAGCAGGTGCAATTGCCGGCATGATTTCTGGTGGTGTAGTTGTTTTTGCTTACAAATGGCTTAGAGATGGATTTGTTATTGGTGGTAAGCTTACGGGTGCATTTATTGATGGTACTATGTTTGATGTTTACGAGTTGTTACCTGCATTTATTATTGGTATTATTGTAATCTTATTGGTTAGCTTACTTACTAAAAAACCTGAAGAAGAAATCACTTCTAAATTTGATGAAGTTAAAAATTTATGTAGTGTAAAATAATTAATTTAACGGTCTGTTTTATAAAACAGACCGTTTTTTGTAACATTCTTTTTATTTTTGCTTAATATGTATTAACGGGGGGATGAAAATGCGAAGAAAATGCAATAATACTAATAAGGGATTAATTAGTATAGTTTTTGCGCTTGGTTTGATAATTAGCTGTTTTTGTCCTCCTAAATTTTTGGTAGGTATACTTGCAATCTGGGTAATAATACTTGGGGTATCCTGCTGTAAACATTAATAGGAGGAAACATATGAAAGTTATACTTGTTGATAATCCTAAAATTTTAGGCGGAATACTTAGAATGATTTTTGGAATAAAAAAGCAAACTATATAATTACATAAAAGAATCGACTAAAAATGGTCGATTCTTTTGTTTTTAGAAAATGAAAATAAATTAGAATAAATTTGTAGAAAAATGTCTATTTTTTTAAAAAAAGATGTAAAAAGTAATAAATGCAAAATTTTTTAACAAAAAAGCAATTAATAACTTGTCGAAATATTTTTATATAAGAATTTAAATGCGATGAAAAGTGTCGTGGTTCATGTGAAAATGCGTTGTTTTTGTTGGAATAATATGGTAATATTTTGGCAGAAACTTTTGAAAGGAGTAGGTTAAAATGACAAAACCACTTAATGTGATTATTGCTGATGAATCATCAGAATTCGGGCAGAAATGTGCAAGAATTTTGAAGGGATATGGAATGGAGGTTGAACTATGTGAAAAAGATGGCTATGCGGTTATTAATAAAATACAGAAAAGTAAAACTGATGTTGTAGTTGCTGATGTATTTATGTCAGGACTTGATATATTAGGAGTGCTTAATAATTTAAAAGATATTGAATCGCAAGAAAAACCAATGGTATTAGCGCTTTCAAGTTTTGATAATCCAAAACTTGAAAAACAAACATTAGAAGCAGGTGCTGCGTATTATTTTTTGCGACCATTTGACATAAATACAATGGCTCAGCGCATTATACAACTTACTGATTGGAAAAACGATCATGCACCACTTGCTGTAAAAAAAGATAATGTTGTTACAGATATTCAACTTGAATTAATTATAACGGATATAATACACGAGATAGGTATACCAGCCCATATTAAAGGTTATCAATATATAAGATATTCTATAATGCTTGCTATAAAAGACCAAAGCATTATTAACTCAATTACAAAAACACTTTATCCAACCGTTGCTAAAAAGCATAAAACAACCTCATCACGTGTTGAAAGAGCTATACGACATGCTATTGAGGTTGCGTGGGATCGTGGTGATTTAGACACATTAAATTCATATTTTGGTTATACAGTTCAAAATAATAGAGGCAAACCCACTAACTCAGAATTTATAGCCATGATTAGTGATAAAATTCGTTTACAATTAAAAGCGAGTTAAATACATAACACCAAGTTACTGTAAAATAAGTGCTTGGTGTTTTTTTGTTCAATTTTATGTATTTCGTGTTGACAAATCGTATATATAAATAGTAAAATTATAAATATAATAAACAAGTGTAGAGAGGGTGAGTGTATGGTATTTTCTAGTCTTTTTTTCTTATATTTATTTTTACCGATTAATCTAATTACCTATTTTTTCGCAAAAACAACAAAAACAAGAAATCTTATAATGCTTATATTCTCACTCATCTTTTATGCTTGGGGAGAACCGGTATATGTTTTACTTCTTCTTTTTATGACTTTATGTGATTGGTTTATATCTCTTTATATAGAAAAACAAGTTCCACATAGTTTAAAAGCAAAATTCGGACTAGTTATAATGGCATTTGTAAATTTAGGGTTACTTGCACTTTTTAAATATGGGTCATTTATACTAGATAACGTTGGATATGTTTTAGGTAGAAACTTAGGAACGTTAAATATAATATTACCAATTGGCATTTCATTTTACACATTTCAATTAGTATCCTATGTTGTTGATGTGTATCGTGGTGATGTACCAGCACAAAAAAACTTTGCTACATTATTGCTATATGTTAGCTTATTCCATCAATGTATTGCCGGCCCGATTGTAAGATATAAGGATATATGCTCAGAACTTAATGAACGCCGTACAACAATGCAGGATATTGCTGATGGTATTTGGAGATTTACATTTGGTCTTGCTAAAAAGGCTATTTTAGCTAATGCTATGGGTACGATAGCAGATAAAATGCTTTCAAATGGTGATGTTTTAAAAAATAGTAGTGTTTTGGCGCTATGGGCGGGCGTTTTAGCTTATAGCTTACAAATATATCTTGATTTTTCTGCATATTCTGATATGGCAATAGGAATGGGAAGAATGATTGGGATTCATTATCGCGAAAACTTTGATTATCCGTATACTTCTCGCTCTGTTACAGAATTTTGGCGCAGATGGCATATTTCGCTCGGTAGCTTTTTCCGTGATTATGTATATATACCTCTTGGTGGTAATAGAAAAGGTAGATTTAGAACATACTTGAATCTATTTGTTGTTTGGTTTTTGACTGGACTTTGGCACGGAGCTTCATGGAATTTTGTTTTGTGGGGACTATATTTCTTTGTATTTATTCTTTTAGAAAAATTGTTTTTACAACGTTTGCTTTTTAAAGATAGAATAGTATCGCATATATATTTAATTGTTGTTGTATATTTTGGATGGATATTATTCCGTTTTGAAAATTTAGGAGATATCATTACTATTCTTCGAGGAATGTTCGGTTTAAACGGTAATGTGTTTACTAATTTTGAAACAAGTACATTTTTAAGTTCGAATATCTTTATTTTAATTTTTTGTTGTGTAGTTTCTACGCCGATTGTTAAAAAACTTGGTAGTATAATACGATATACATATATGGATAAACGACCTGCCGCTGTTATATACGCTGTTGGAAGAATTGTTATACCATTAATATTATTATTGTTGTCTACTGCTGCATTGGTTGGCGATAGTTATAATCCGTTTTTGTATTTTCAGTTTTAGTTAATTAAAGAAAGGTGGGGAGAATTTTATGCAGATTAGAGATAAATATGTTGCTATAAAAAGTGAAGAAGAAAAAAATCTTGATGATAATATGAAATTATTAAAGAATTTTCGTGCACAGCATATTGTCGATATAAATATGGTCCGTGTAGTTTTTATTATTTGGATTGCTGCGACTATCTTAGCTATTCTTCCTGTTTTTCGTGAAAGTTATTCGCAAGTAGAAAAACGCGAACTAAAAAAATTCCCTCAAATTTCTTGGTCTACATTATTAAATGGTGATTATTTTGATGAAATTGGTCTTTGGTTTTCTGATACTTTTCCACTACGAGATGGTTTTGTTTCACTTAATACAAAGTTAACTAATGCTTTCGGTTTAAATGTAATTCAGGTACATGGTGACATAGAACAGGGTGATGAAATCCCTGACTCATCTGACTTAGTAGAAAGTGAAACCACTTCTTCTTTAGAATCTGAGCCATCATCAGAGGTGTCTTCAGAAATTCAGCCAGAATTACCAGCAGTTGAGCAATTAGGGGCAATGCTTATAATTGATAATGCCGCTTATGAGTATTATCATTTTAATCAATCAATCGCAGATAGGTATGTTTCTATCGTTAATCGTGCATCACAACTTCTGGATGGTAAATCAAATGTATACGATATGATAATACCGACTAGTATGTCTATCACTTTACCAGAAAGCTATAGTGGAAGTACAAACTCGTCTGATCAAAAGAAAGCAATTGATTATATGTATTCTAAAATTTCACCGAATGTTAATAAAATTGATGTTTACAATACACTTGTTGCACATAAAGATGAATATATTTTTTATAGAACAGACCATCACTGGACAGCTTTAGGAGCATATTATGCATATAATAATTTAATGACAGCAAAAGGTGTAATACCCGCTGAATTAACTGCTTTTAAAGAATATAAATTTGAAGGCTTCTTAGGTTCTTTTTATTCTGAATCTGGCAAAAAATCTAGTCTTGGAAATACACCTGACTATGTTATGGCTTATGAACCTACTCAATTACAAAAAATACATACATATACTCAATCGGGTGAAATCAATTATAGTATTGTTTCTAATGGTGATGATTTAAGCGCTGAAAACAAATACTTGACTTTCATATGTGGTGATCATCCGTATGGTGTTATGATAAATCCTGAATTAAACGATGGTTCTTCTTGTCTTGTTATAAAAGAGTCGTTTGGAAATGCTATGGTAGCATATCTCACACAAAATTATCAAAATGTTTATGTAATGGACTATCGATATATAAACCAAGTTTATACCGGTAATTTGTCGCAATTTGTTGATGAAAATAAAATACAGGATGTAATTTTTGTCAATAACATTTCCGCAACGCGAAGCGAAGCGCTTGTAAATGCGATTGGAAATTTTGTAGGATAAGACCCAAATAATAAGTAGGAGGTTTAATATATGAAAAAAATTATTACAACAAAAGAATTTGCTAAATATTGCCGTATGGCTATACCAGAAGGCATAGTTTTACTAGAAAATAACGGTTCATTACCGCTTGTTCAAAATGAAAAAATAGCTCTATTTGGGCGTGGTCAATTCGAATATTTAAAAAGTGGCAGTGGTTCTGGCGGTAGGGTTAATTGTCCTTATGTTAAAAACATTTATGATGAACTTAAATCACAGGTGATTCTTGATGATGATGTAACTGAATTTTATTGTGATTTTATTTCAAAAAATCCTTTTGATTTAGGTGATGGTTGGAAACCTTGTTTTTGTCAACAAGAAGCTATACCATCAGAAAATCTCGTTAAAGATGCAGCTGAAAAAAGTGACAAAGCAATTTATATAATTTGTCGAAACGTAGGCGAAAGCTTTGACTACGAAAAAACACCTGGTAACTGGTATCTTTCTAATCAAGAAGAGCAAACGATATATTTGTTATCAAAGCATTTTAAAAATGTAATTGTTCTTTTAAATAGCGGAAACATAATGGATATGAGTTGGGTTAAAAAATATAATATTGGTACAGTTGCTTATATTTGGCAGGGTGGTCAAGAAGGTGGCGTTGGTACAGTTGATGTCCTTATGGGTGTTGCTGTGCCTAGTGGTCGTCTTACTGATACTATTGCTATAAATCCTGAAGATTATCCGTGCGATGATTGTTTTGGTGACTCCATTAAAAATATTCATAAAGAAGATATTTATGTAGGATATCGTTATTTCGAAACATTTGCAAAAGATAGAGTCTTATATCCATTTGGTTACGGGCTTAATTATACTACATTTACTCAAGAGATTGTTAAGGCGGAAATGCAAAACGATATAATAAATATTACAGTTTTAGTTAAAAACACCGGTGATTTTATAGGTAAAGATGTAGTTCAGGTTTATTATTCGGCACCGCAAGGTTCACTTGGCAAGCCAGCACGAGAACTTGTTGCTTTTAAAAAGACACAAGAAATAAAATCGGGTGATAACCAGGAAATTAACTTTGAAATTGATATTCGTGATATGGTGTGTTATGATGATTGTGGTAAAAGTGGCTACGCATTTGCATGGATATTAGAAGCGGGAGAATATGGCATATATGTAGGTCAAAACGTTCGTGATGCTCAAAAAGTTTTTATGTTTGAGCTTAAGGAAACTCGCCTTGTAAAACAGTGTGTTCAAGCGTTGGCACCTATTGAAGAATTTGATCGTATGATCAATAATAACGGCCAAATTAATTATGAAAAAGCAACGCTTAAACAGTATGATTTAAATACTCGTATTAATAATCATTTACCGAAATCTATCGAATTAACAGGGGATAAAGGCATTGCTTTACAAGATGTTGCACAGGGGAAAAACACACTTGATGAGTTTCTTGCGCAATTTGATGCACAAGCCCTTTGCGAAATTGTTCGCGGTGAAGGATTTGCAAGTCCAAAAGCTACATATTCTGGTACAGCAAGTTGTTTTTCAGGTATTACAAAAGCATGGAGCGAAAAAGGAGTGCCAGTAGTCACAACTTGTGATGGGCCAAGTGGCATTCGTATGGAAAGCAGTGCCCAAGCTACGTGTATTCCAGTTGGGGCACTTTTGGCTTCGGCGTGGGCACCGGAATTATTTGAGGGTATGTATAATTGCTTGACACAAGAAATGAAATATTATGATGTTGACATTTTGTTAGGTCCCGGTATGAATATTCATCGTAGTGGTCTTTGTGGAAGAAATTTTGAATATTTTTCAGAAGATCCATATTTAAGTGGTGTTTATGCTGATAAAATATCTTCTTATTTTACTAAAAATGGATTTTTTGCAACCTTAAAGCATTTTGCTGTTAATTCTCAAGAGTTAAATCGTAAGGATGAAAATGAGGTTTTAAGCGAACGTGCTTTGCGAGAGATTTATCTAAAACCTTTTGAAATTGCTGTAAAGGGCGGTTCGGTTAAGTCGATAATGACTTCGTATAACCGTATTAATGGAGTTCACACATCATGTAGTTATGATCTTACTACTACCATTTTGCGTGAAGATTGGGGGTTTGATGGTTTTGTTATGACCGACTGGGGTACTACTATGGATGACCCTAATAATGGTAGTGACTTAAACAGTAATCTTGCTACAATGATTAAGGCGCAAAATGATATATACATGGTCAAGGGTGATTCAGCACTTTGTGAGGATGACCAGTTAGAAAGTTTGAAAAATGGTTATTTAACACTAGGTGAATTACAACGTTCAGTTAAAAACCTTTTGATATTTACAATGCAAACCTATGCATTTAGATCGGGTAAAAAACAGAACGTTAACGAACTTTCTGATGCGAATGAATGTGTTTATCATAAAAATTTGCTTGATGTGGAATTAAAAATCTGCACTGATCATTTAAAAATATATCAATACGAACCAAGAAGACAAATACAACTTGACATTAAAAAAAGTGGTATGTATTGTGGGGAAATTGTATATAACTTTAAGGGTGCTCAACTGGAACAAAAAAACATACTGGTTTTTGTTGATAATTGTCAAGGAGTACGCATGGTAGGTATTGTGACAGGAAAACCAGAAAAACAACGTTTTAGAATCTACGTTGATAAAAATTCAAAACTATATTTTCAAGATGGAATTGAAGAATTCAACCTATATAAACTTTAATTTTAAACGCTTGACAATATATTAAAAAAACAATATAATAAACAGGCTGTCGATATTGGCAGCCTGTTATTTGGAGAGTTATCGAAGTGGTCATAACGGGGCTGACTCGAAATCAGTTGTCCGGTTTATACCGGACCAAGGGTTCGAATCCCTTACTCTCCGCCAAAAAAGACGATTGCTAATGTAATCGTCTTTTTTATTTACCTAAAATTAAATATATTTTTGTAATAATATAATTTTAAATGTTTTTAAATAATTTTTACGTAAAAATAGTATAATATATTTATAAAATTGTGCAAATTTTAACTTGTTTTTAAATACCGGTTGTGATATACTAACCTCCGCACGAAAATTTTTAATAAGAGTAGGGGATTTTATGCAAATTTTATTAACACTTTCTGTTGCTATTTTTGCTGGATTAATGCTTTCACGTTTAGCTAAAAAGTTAAAACTTCCGGCAGTTACAGCTTATCTTATCGCGGGTGTACTTATTGGTCCTTTTATTTTAGGTGCATTAGGCATTGAAGGACTTGGATTTGTTAGCCATGAAAACGTTAAGTCATACAGTCTTTTAAGCGATATTGCACTCGGTTTTATAGCTTTTGCTATTGGTAACGAATTCCGTTTAGCTCAGCTTAAAAAGATTGGTAAACAAGCTACAATAATTGGTATTTTTCAAGCTGTGTTTACAACATTAATTGTTGATGCTGTCTTAATAGGTTTACATTTCATAATTCCTGATAATAAATTTCCGTTACCGGTTGCCATTGTTTTAGGTGCGGTAGCTGCTGCTACAGCTCCAGCTGCTACACTTATGGTAGTTCGCCAATATAAAGCAAAGGGTCCTGTTACTGATGTTTTGCTTCCAGTAGTTGCTCTTGATGATGCTGTGGGTCTTGTGCTTTTTGCTATATCATTTGGCGTAGCAAAAGCAATCAGTGCTGGTGCGGTAGATATTCTTTCTGTAATTGTTGAACCTATTGCAGAGGTTGTTATGTCACTTGCATTAGGATTTGTTATGGGTGCGATATTTACATATTGTGAAAGATTTTTCCATTCTCGTTCAAAACGTCTTGCAATGTCGGTGGCTTTTGTACTTGCAACTGTTGGTCTTTCAAAATTAAGTTTTGAAATTTGCGGTGTTCATGTTGCATTTTCTTCTCTTTTGGTTTGTATGATGCTAGGTACTGTTTTCTGTAACATGTGTGATTTTTCAGAAAATCTTATGGATCGTCTTGATCGTTGGACAGCGCCACTCTTTATTCTTTTCTTTGTAATTTCAGGCGCCGAACTTGATCTTTCAATCTTTAAAGATTTAGCAGTTGTTCTAATTGGTATTGTATACATAGCTTCTCGCTGTTTTGGTAAATATTACGGTGCACTTCTTAGTTCAAAATGGGCTAAATGTGATCCTAATATCGTTAAATATTTAGGAATAACTTTATTCCCTCAAGCCGGTGTTGCTCTTGGTATGGCAATGAAAGCTAAAGAACTTGGTGATGCGGGTACTGTTGTTTCCAATATTACATTATTTGCAGTTCTTGTTTATGAAATTGTAGGTCCTGCTCTTACAAAAATGTCACTTCTAAAAGCAGGTGAAATTGACCCAGAAGGTGCAGTAAGTGCCCGTCAAAAAACACATAAAAAATAAATTAATTAGTACCAACTACATATAAATGTGGTTGGTACTTTATTGTTGCATTTTTAAATTATGTTTGCTATACTTAATATATAAAATTTTTAGGGGTTGGTAAAATGAAAAAATTTACAGCATTATTTTTAACACTTGTTATCATCCTATTGTCATTACCGATGATTTCGGTATCTGCGGAAACTGATGATAGATATGGCAGAAGTTTGTTAGCAACAATGTCTAATAGCGATAATCTTACAACTGTATACGATTATTTAGTTGAAGCTTGTAATGAAGATGAAGAACCTGAGATTTCGGCTCAGGATTATGATATTAAAAATTTCGGTATAAATACCGAAGAACTAAAAATTGCATATGAAATGTTTTATCGTGATTATCCTGAATATTTTTGGATAAAAAACGGCGGATATTCTTATGGCGTAAGTAATGGTGTGGTTGTTAGTATTATGCCAAGCTATATAGAAGATTTTGAGTCAAATTTAAGTGAGTACAAAAGACTTTATAATGAAAAAGTTAGTGTACTTATATATGGATTAGATAATAAATCAGAATATGAAAAAGCAAAAATTTTGCACGATAGACTTGCCGAAACGGTTACATATACCGTTACTGGTGCTAAGGACCAAACTCCTTACGGAGCTTTGGTAGAAGGTAAGTGTGTATGTAATGGATATGCTCGTGCTTATCAACATCTTTTACAAGAAGTTGGAGTCGCTTCTTGGTATGTGAACGGTGTTAGTGAAGAACCACAAAGCAAACAACTTATTAAACATGCTTGGAATATGGTGAATATAGATGAAAACTGGTATTATACTGATGTTACATGGGATGATACCGGTAATCTGGGTTTTTATACATATTTTAACATTACCACTCAACAGCTAAAAGAAGATCATATTATTGGTGAGTTTGAAGAATATTTACCAATAGCTACTGAAACTTCAAACAATTATTATATTAAGGAAAACCTAGTATTTAACAATTATGATAAAGATAGACTTATAAATTTACTTAAAAATAAAGAAAATAAAACACAAATATATTTAAATTGTGATTTTAATGATTTTGTTAAAAAATTTGAAAATGATAGTATGTCTATTGCGATTGCGTTAGGTGCTACTGAAAATTACGCAGTAACAAAATATGGGTTAGGAAACACTTTAATAATTGATTTTAAAATTGATGTTCAGCATGAATATTATAATGCTTGTGATACTACATGTAATATTTGTGGAAAAACAAGAAAGATTACCGAACATACTTATGATCACTGTTTTGACGGATTTGAAATTCAATTATATGGTAGTTGGGAAATTGATATTACTCAGACTGGTATATATTTGCTTAAACCAAATTCAACTGTTGTAAGCGAGTACAATCTTCATGATATAGTTATATACGACAAAAAAGGAAAACAGATTAAGTATAACGAGTCCAAAGGCGGTTTTCCACTTGTAGCAGATCAATCCTATACTATAAAATTTAGATATGATTGTAGCGATGAAATAACAGGAGCTGTAACTTGGACAAAAACTAAAAAATTCGACACAATATTCCCAGATACATCAGCAGGTGACTGGTACAATAACGCAGTAACCTATGCTGTTGGTGCAGGTATAATTAACGGTTATGGTGATGGTACATTTGGTCCTGGAAATAACATTCAACGTCAAGACTTTTTGGTAATACTTGCAAAGCTTGAGGGCGTAGACCTTGAGGCTTATGGTAAGAAAAAGAGCGCATTTTCGGATGTGCCAGAAGGCAGTTATTACGAAGCCGCAATAAACTGGGGCGCAGAAAATAACATAGTATCAGGTTATGCAAACGGTAAGTTTGGCGTAGGGGATAATGTAACTCGTGAACAGCTTGTAAGATTTTTATATAACTACGCAAATTATAAGGGAATTGATACAAGTTATAAATCAAGCACAAAAACGAGCGTAAAAAATAAATATAAGGATTACAAGGCTGTATCTGATTGGGCACAAGATTGTGTACTATGGGCGATAGAAAAGGGTATAATCAGCGGTACAACTGAAACTACAATATCACCTAGCGGAAACGCTCTTCGTTGTCAAGTAGCGCAGATTATGTATAACATTTATTTAAAAGAAATTTTTTAGTATTTAATTAAAAAACACCAACCACGTTATTTGGTTGGTGTTTTAATTTATTCACTTCTAAGCGCTGTTACAGGATCTTTTTTCGCTGCACTTCTTGATGGAATAATACCAGAAATTAATGTCAAACCGACACTTATTATAACAAGTATAATTGCTGCTCCAACAGGTAGTATTGCTTTAAGATTATTGATATTTGTTATGGCATTTAGTATTGCGTTTATAGGTAAACACAATAGGTAGGTTATCAGTACCCCTAGAACACCCGATGCTAAACCAATGATTACTGTTTCCGCATTAAAAAGACTGGAAACATTTTTCTTTGAAGCACCAATAGCTCGTAAAATACCGATTTCTTTTGTTCTTTCTTGAACAGAAATAAGTGTTATAACACCTATCATAATTGATGATACAATCAATGAAATAGCAACAAATGCAATCAAAACATAGGTGATAGCATTGATTATTGTTGTGATTGAAGACATCATAATTCCAAGATAATCAGTGTATTTGATTTGCTTTAGTTCTTCGACATCATTATTGTAAATTTCAATGGCATCTGTTATTACATCTTTATTTTCAAAGCTTGATGCATAGATGTTTATAGTCGCAGGCGAGTCAAGTGAAACGTAACCCATATTGATTAAGTTTTGATCATAACTGCTTTTTGAAAACTCTATTATTTCATCATAATATATAGCGCATTGCTCTGTTGTATAGTTTGGTAATGCCGCATTTAATGCAAATAGTAATTGCTGCGTACTCATAGCTGACATTTTATTGTTGATGTTTTGTGCATATTGAGCTTTGATTTGTTCACGCATCATGTTGGTGAACATTTCATAAAACTCATCATCTTCCATATTGGATAGATAATCGGTAATTTCATCGTTTGAAACACTAACTTGCTGGCTAATGCCATCTAACATCATTTTTTCCATATCAGCACGTGTTGTCTGATTAATCATAGTATCAATTTGCTGTTTTATAAAGTTTTCATCAGGAATGCTGTTTATGGCGATAAAGGCATCTGCTTTTGATTGATTATCTAGTTTTTCAATATATTCTCTAAATGCAGTTTCTTTTTCTATATCGGTAAGAGTACCAGTTGTTGTTTCAAATGGCAAACCAGTTAATATGTCGATATTTGGTGAGTCGAGTTGTGCTTTTACAACATCGCTATCATCGGCTTTATCTATAATTTTATTAGTCAGCGCATTTGTATAGGCGATGCTTCCTGTTAGCATTGTTGTATCTGCATCGGGATTTGGTTTAATAATACCGGATACTTTTAGAGATAGTGCATTGTCATATAAATAGCGTAATCCTGCATCTGTATCACGCAAATCGGTATAAAGTTTTGTTGTATCATCATAACGATAACAATCGGCATTTAAAATAGCTTTGTATTCTGTTTTACAAATTTCTTCATACGACCATTTGTGTGATTCTTTTTCATCAAGTTTAGTACCATTTATTGCTGAATTTGAAAGTTTATCAATTTCATCACCAGAAACAAGACCTAACGCATATAATGCTAAGTCATCGACTTCGTTATTTTCATCAAGAACGAGTACGATTTCGTTATAATCATTTGGCCATGATCCGTATACAACGTCATATTGTTCTAGTAATAAATCGTTGATTGCAGAACCATCATTACCTGGCAATATCTCTTGCCACAAAGTTGTACCCATTGAAGACAAGGAAGACATAGAAGAAGCAGGTGACATTTGCTGTAAGGTAGATACAGCCGACATATCTATACCAATGTATTTTTGCATCAATTCTGCAAGAATTTTTTCAAGGTCAGAACGAATGATTTCACCATCAATATTTTCGGTATATATTTGCATATCAAGGTCATAAGTATACTGTATACCATTTATAGCTGATGTAAGATCGGTAGTTTCTTTTTTTAGTTCTTTTTCAAGATATTTTTTAAATGCTTTTAAATCGTTTTTACTTTCTTCAACACTATTCATAGCATTTATCATATCATAAAGTGCAGGTTTTTCATAAACAGCATCATTTTCATGCTCTACTTTTTCTGATTCAACATTCATAAATGCATTAATAAGCGTTGACATATCAACGGTTGTTGCTTCGAGTGTTAGTGGATAAACCGAAAGTGTGCTTTCTTGAACTGCATTAATGTATGTTGTCATTCCTTGCGAAATGGCCAAAATCAGAGCAATACCAATAATACCTATTGATCCAGCAAAAGAAGTTAATATTGTTCTACCTTTTTTTGTTATTAGGTTTTTAAGCGATAGTAAGAAAGAAGTTGAAAAAGACATTGAAGGCTTTTTTGTTTTAAAAGCTTCTTCGTTATTCTTTTTTTGATTACTGATTTCTAACTCGCTATTAATTTCTTCCTGGGTCAATGGCATTGAATCATTAGTAATAACACCATCTAGCATATTTATAATTCTTGATGAATATTTCTGTGCAAGTTCGGGATTGTGTGTTACCATAATTATAAGGCGTTCTTTTGAAATTTCTTTTAAAATTTCCATAACTTGTACGCTTGTTTCAGTGTCAAGAGCGCCTGTAGGTTCATCTGCCAATATAATATCAGGATTGTTTACGAGTGCACGAGCAATTGCAACACGTTGCATTTGGCCACCTGACATTTCGCTTGGTTTTTTATTAAATTGATCGCCAAGCCCTACATCTTCTAACGCTTTTTTAGCGCGTTCTTTTCGTTCGGTTTTTGATACACCGGATAATGTTAAGGCAAGTTCCACATTTTGCAACACCGTTTGATGTGGTATAAGGTTATAGTTTTGAAAAACAAAACCTATTGTATGATTTCGGTATGCATCCCAATCCGAATCGTTATATTCTTTTGTTGATCGATTTGAAATAATTAGATCGCCACTTGTATATCGATCTAATCCACCAATTATGTTAAGAAGTGTTGTTTTTCCACAACCAGATTGTCCAAGTATAGATACAAATTCGTTGTTGCGAAATTCAACGTTTATACCTTTTAACGCTTCAACGGTATTATCTCCCATATTGTAATTTTTGGTTATATTAACAAGTTTAAGCACATTAAAACTCCTTTCGTGCGTATATGTACTATTATAGTATAATCAGTATTTTTTGACAAATTGTGAATATTTACAAATTTTTTTAATTTTATTGATAAATATTTCTAAAAGTGTTATACTTAGTAAAACTAAAAGGAGGTATATTATGGAAAAAGCGTTTAAATATTTGTGTATTGTTATGTCTTTGGTTATTTTGTTATCTTCTTTTAGTATGGTACTAGCGGTAACTTTTGGTAAAAAATCATCTTTCGATTTCCTTGAGTGTAATGAAATTGTAAATAATATAAAAAATTACGAGATGAATATGACCTCTATCATTTATGTACGTAATGATAAAAATGAGTGGGAAGAATATCAACGTATACATGGTACGGAAAATAGAATTTGGGTTGATATTGAGGAAATACCTCAACAATTAATTGATGCCTTTATAGCTATTGAAGATCAAAGATTTTATAATCATAGTGGCATAGATTGGAAACGCACAGCGGGTGCTGTTGTTAATTTTATGCCATTTATTGATATTTATTCCTCGAACCAGGGTGGTTCTACAATCACGCAACAATTGATAAAAAATATTACTTCTGATAAGTCAAAAAGTGCAATGCGTAAAGTTCGTGAGATTTTCCGTGCCTTTCTTATAGAAAAAATGATTGATAAAACCACTATATTAGAAGCTTACTTGAATACAATTTCTCTAGGTAATGGTATTTGTGGCGTTCAGGTTGCATCAAACTATTATTTTAATAAAGATGTAAAAGATTTATCATTATCTGAATGCGCTTCACTTGCAGCTATAACCAAAAATCCAAGTGCATATAATCCAGATACTAAACCTAAGGGTAATAAAAAGCGCCGTGACGATGTGCTTTTTAAAATGTATGAACTCGATAAGATTACCGATAAACAATATGCTGAGGCGTTAATTGAAGAGGTAATTGTTGATAATTCTCAACAACAAAGTTTTGAAATTCCTGTAAATAATTATTTTGTTGATACTTTGATAAGTGAAATTATTGAAGATTTAAGTTTAAAGTATAATTGCAGTGCTGATACAGCTTCGGCAATGCTGTATAATGGCGGATATAAAATTTATTCAACTGTTAATCCGAATATACAAAGCATTATGGAATCAGTATACTTAAATCAAAAACGATATTTTCCACAAGTTTCAACCGATAAAACAACAAAAACAACTTCACATGTTCAATCTGCTATGACTATTATGGATTATAGCGGTAACATAGTTGGTATTGTGGGTGGAGTAGGCGAAAAAACTGTTAATAGAGGTTTGAATCGCGCGATTGACTCGCCAAGACAACCTGGTTCAACAATGAAACCAATCGGTGTTTATGCTCAAGCTATTGAAAATGGATATATTTCGTATTCTACAGTTATAGAAGATAAACCGATAGAAAAATATTATAAAGACGGCAGTAGTGGTCCAAAAGAATGGTATGGAACCTATGATGGTAACATGACTGTTCAAAAAGCTCTTGAGCGTTCGGCTAACACAATTCCGTGTTGGATTTTAAAAGATTATTTAGGCGTTGAAAATTCATATAATTTTTTGACACAAAAGTTAGGATTAAAACATCTTAATAATATTGATAAAAACCTTTCTTCCTTAGCGCTAGGCGGATGTCAATATGGTATCACAACTACCGAATCCGCAGCAGCTTATGCTATATTTGGTAACGGCGGAATATATTATGAGCCTACAACATATACAAAGGTTTTAGATATTAATAATGATGTTGTTCTAGAGTCTGGTTTTGGGCAGCAAGCTATAAAACCAACAACAGCAACAATTATGAACAAACTTTTGCAAAATGTTGTTTATGGTTCACAAGGTACTGGTGGGGGAATTGGCGGTTATAGTCGAATGAAGGTATACGCAAAAACCGGTACTTCAAGTGAATCTAAAGATTTATGGATGGTTGCTGGTACTCCATATTATGTTGGTAGTGTGTGGTATGGTTTTGATCAGCCAGTAAACATATATAATCAAAGTGCCGCCGCAACAGTTTGGCGCGATGTTATGTCACAGGTTCATAAAGATCTCGAGAATAAAGAGTTTATTTTTAGTGAAGAAGTTGTTGATGGTTGGTATTGTAATAACACAGGTTTGTTGGCAATTTCTGCTTGTGAAAACAAATCTAGGGGATATTATCTTCCTGATGTTGCTATTGGATGGTGTACAGGCGTTCACATCGAACCAGAAAGCGTAGAGGATGATTCTAGTTCTGAAGATGCATCATTAGAATCAAATGCTACTAGTGAAACATCAAGCACAGCATCTTCAAACAGCAGTGTTGCATCATCAAATACTCAAAACTCTTCTGATAATAAATCTTCAAGCGAAAGTTCTTCGAATAATTCCTCTGATTCATCGACATCAAGTGATGTTTCAGTTGATTCCTCTGAGCAAACATCAACCGAAGATTCATCTGTTGAAAATACATCATCGGATATCAGTTCTTCCGAAGAAAGTGTTCCAGTAGGTGGTTCTGATAACGAAGAAGGTAATGAATCAAGTGGTGATGTAAGCAGTGATAATAATGATGATATTATTAGTTCTTCTGGTGATTTATCAACAAATAATTAAAATTATTATTTTTAATGGACATTCATTTAGAATGTCCATTATTTTTTTAAAAAAATATTGCTCAAATGCTTTGATTATGCTATAATAATCTAAATATTGGGATATTATGTCTTGTAAGAAGTTAAGAGGTGAAAATTATGCGAATATTAGGTATCGATCCAGGTTATGCAACTATTGGTTACGGTATAATTGAATATGATAATTTCCGCTTTAAAACAATAGCCTATGGCGCTGTTACAACAAAGCCAGACAAGACCTTTCCTGATAGATTATGTGATATTTATGATGACATTTCAACATTATTGGAAATGTATAAACCAGATTGTTTGTCAATAGAAAAATTGTTTTTTAACACAAACACTACTACTGCAATTGATGTAGCTCAAGCAAGAGGTGTTATTTTACTTAGTGCTAAAAAGTTTGGAATAAATATTTTTGAGTACACACCTTTGCAGGTCAAACAATCAATAACGGGGTATGGTAGAGCTGAAAAGCATCAAGTTATGGAAATGGTAAAAAATCTTTTACAATTAAAATCAGTACCAAAACCTGATGATACTGCTGACGCATTGGCTTTGGCTATATGTCATGGGCATTGCTCAGGTAGCATTTACAACAAAGCAAAAGGAGTATAGTCAATGATTGCAACATTAAATGGAAAACTTATTATAAAAGAACTTAATTATGTTGTTGTAGAATGTGGCGGTGTAGGTCTTAAATGTTTTGTAACACAAAACACGCATGCTACAATTGGTAATATAGGTGATAATGTTTTTTTGTATACATATCTTTCGGTGCGTGAAGATGCACTTGATTTATATGGTTTTTCTGAAAATAGTGAACTAGAGGTTTTTAAACTTATAACTTCTGTAAGTGGTGTCGGTTCTAAAATTGGTCTTGCAATCCTTTCTGAATTTACTCCGGATAAAATAATGTTGTATATTGCAAGTTCTGATGCAAAATCACTAACAGCAGCCTCTGGGGTAGGTATAAAGTTAGCACAAAGAATTGTTTTGGAACTTAAAGATAAAGTCGGAAATATCACTTCGGCTGATATTTCGTTTGATATTAAATCAGTAGGCAACGCGACAGCAACATCTTCGACTAAAGAAGCAATTGAAGCATTAGTTTCATTAGGCTACACCCAAAGCGAAGCTTCGTTAGCTGTTGGTAGACTGGATTCAACACTAGATACAAACGATCTTATTAAACAAGCTTTAAAAACTCTTGCAAGGGGGTTGTAATTCATGATTGAACAAGAAATGGATTTTGAAAATCGAATTGTTTCGCCGGAATACAGCGCAAATGATATTGATACTGAGCTTTCCTTACGACCAAAAACTCTTGATGATTATATAGGTCAAGATAAAGCGAAAGATAATCTTAATATTTATATTAAGGCTGCTAGGCAAAGAAATGAATCACTTGACCATGTGTTATTATATGGTCCGCCAGGACTTGGTAAAACGACACTTTCTGGAATTATTGCTCGTGAAATGGGAGTTAATTTAAGAGTTACTTCTGGTCCTGCAATAGAAAAACAAGGTGATTTGGTAGCGATTTTAACATCACTTAATGAAGGTGATGTGCTCTTTATTGATGAAATTCATCGATTGTCAAGAAATGTTGAAGAAATTTTATATCCTGCTATGGAGGATTTTTCGCTAGATATTATTTTAGGAAAGGGTCCATCCGCTCGTTCTATTAGACTTGATGTTCCACACTTTACTTTAGTTGGTGCAACAACTCGTTCAGGTCAACTTACCGCTCCGCTTAGAGATCGTTTTGGAGTTTTACTTCGACTAGAACTATATACACCGGAGCAGTTAGGACAAATTGTAAAGCGTTCGGCAGGTATCTTAGGTATTTCAATTGATGATGAAGGGGCTTTGGAAATCGCATCTCGTTCACGCGGAACACCTCGTATTGCGAATCGATTATTAAAAAGAGTAAGAGATATTGCGCAAATAGAATTTGATGGTGCAATCGATACTAATGTAGCTCAATCAGCACTTTCTCGTTTTGAAATTGATGAGTTAGGTCTTGATGACTTTGACAGAAAAATGCTTTTGGCAATCATCAATCATTACGGTGGTGGTCCGGTAGGTCTTGAAACATTAGCTGCCGCTGTTGGCGAAGAAGCAATTACAATTGAGGATGTATATGAACCATATCTTATGCAAATCGGTTTTTTAACACGTACACCTCGAGGAAGATGTGTAACACAGGCAGCTTATGATCATCTTGGTATAAAAAACACAAACACACAACAATCACTTTTATAAAAGGAATTTCTAATGAGAACTTTTGAAAATTTTAATGATTACGAGTTAATTGATGCAGATAATGGAGAACGACTTGAGCGTTGGGGCGATATCATTCTTATTCGCCCAGATCCACAAATCATCTGGAATGAAGGACATCGAGATGAACGATGGAAAAAAGCACATGCTATTTATCATCGTTCTAATAGCGGTGGCGGTTATTGGGAAACATTAAAAAAAGTTCCTGATGTTTGGAGCATCAAATATGAAGACCTTACATTTCGCTTAAAACCTATGGGATTTAAGCATACTGGACTTTTCCCGGAACAAGCTGTTAACTGGTCTTTGGCGCAAAAATTAATTAAAGAAGCTAACAGAGAGATTTCTGTACTTAATTTATTTGCGTATACAGGTGGCGCTACTATTGCTTGTCTTAATGCGGGTGCAAAAGTTACGCATGTCGATGCATCAAAGGGAATGGTTTCTTGGGCAAAAGAAAACGCTGTTGCATCAGGTCTTTCTGATAGACCAGTAAGATGGTTAGTTGATGATTGTATGAAATTTGTTAAGCGTGAGATACGCCGAGGAAACAAATATGATGCAATCATTATGGATCCACCATCTTATGGTAGGGGTCCTAATGGTGAGGTATGGAAATTGGAACAACAACTTTCCGAATTGCTTACAGATGTTGGTAAGATTTTAAGTGATAAACCTTTGTTTTTCTTTCTTAATTCATATACAGGAGGACTATCGCCAACGATACTAAACTATATGGTTAAAAGTTGTATAGCGCCTAAAAACGAAGGTGTTGTTTTTACCGAAGAAATAGGTATAAAAGTATCAAAGCGTGATGTCATACTTCCTTGCGGAAATACAACTATTTGGATGAAGTAAATGGATAATATAATTGAAGTTAAAAACATTACATTTGAATATGAAGATGGCGATGAAAAAGACATTGTTCTAAATGATTTTTCAATAAACATTGAACGTGGTAGTTTTACTGTTATTTTAGGTCATAATGGCTCTGGAAAATCAACATTAGCTAAACTTTTTAATGGTTTATATAAACCAACAAGTGGTGACGTTTTTGTTGATGGAATTTCAACAAATGATGAAAAATCTGAAATTGAAATCAAGCGTAGAGTTGGTCTAGTTTTTCAAAATCCTGACAATCAGCTTGTTGCTTCAATTGTAGAAGAAGATGTCGCTTTTGGTCCGGAAAATTTAGGACATAATCCTGAATTAATACGCCAAGAAGTTGATGATGCTTTAAAAGCTGTTGATATGTATGGTTTTAGAAAATCAACACCTCATAGACTTTCAGGCGGTCAGAAACAAAGAATTGCTATTGCAGGTATTATTGCCATGAAACCTGACTGTATCGTATTAGATGAGCCAACCGCAATGCTTGATCCAAAGGGAAGAAATGAGATTATTTCTACAATCACAAAGCTAAATAAAGAGCATGGCATAACTATAATTCTTATTACACATTTTATGGAAGAAGCGGTTGATGCAGATCGCGTAGTTGTTATGGATAATGGCAATATTGTTGCTGATTCTACACCAAAAGATATTTTCAGCAATATTAAACTTTTAAAGGATGTCGGACTTGATGTTCCGCAAACCACCGAATTGCTTTATAGATTAAAACAAGGTGGTATGAATATTTCAACAGATGTTATTTCTATTGAAGAATCAGCACAAAGAATATATGATGCGATTCATTTGGAGGAAATTTAATTGTCTATACTTGAAGTTAAAAATTTAACTCATACTTATGATGGTAACACACCATTTATGCACGATGCTGTTAAAAATGTTAATTTCGCAATCGAAAAAGGTGAAATAATCGGTATTATTGGTCATACTGGTTCGGGAAAGTCTACTCTCGTTCAACATTTAAACGGACTATTAAAGGCTACTGAAGGAGATGTGCTTTTAAATGGAGTTAGTATTTGGGAAAATCCTAAAAAGATGCGAGAAATTCGTTCAAAAATAGGTCTTGTTTTTCAATATCCGGAATATCAATTATTTGAAGATACCGTTTATAAAGATATTGCTTTTGGTCCTAAAAATATGGGACTTGATGATAAGGAAATTGAACGCAGGATATACGAAATATCTGATTTAGTAGGTATTAAGCAAGATTATTTTGATAAGTCACCATTTGATTTATCTGGTGGCGAAAAGCGAAGAGTAGCTATTGCGGGAGTTTTAGCTATGCAACCGGAAGTTATTATTTTTGATGAGCCGGTAGCGGGTCTTGACCCAAAAGGTCGCAATGACATAATAAAGTTGATTTCGCAATATTGTAAAAAATATAATGCCACAGCTCTTGTTATTTCACACAATATGGAGGATATGGCGCTCATAGCTGATAAACTTATTGTTATGAATAAGGGTGAAATGGTACTTTATGATACAACTGAAAATG
Organism: Acutalibacteraceae bacterium; assembly: GCA_045646305.1. Classification (GTDB taxonomy): domain Bacteria; phylum Bacillota; class Clostridia; order Oscillospirales; family Acutalibacteraceae; genus UBA737. The sequence continues at coordinate 25,129 of JAZRKK010000026.1, read as the reverse complement.
TTTTCAAAAAATACGATTTCTTAAAAAGCATAGGTTTAAATGTACCGATAGTTACACAAGTAATGCTAAAATTAAAAGAAAAAGGTATTAAAATTCCAAATAATATTTTTACTGTCGATAAAGCAGTTGATTATCTTTTGAATTTAAAAAATGGAGGTAATCTTAATGCTTAAAGATATTACATTTGGTCAATATTTTGATAACAATTCTATAATTCATAAGTTGGATCCAAGAACAAAAATATTTTTAATTATGTTAATGATTATATTTATTTTTGTTTCTCAAAACGGTATTGCACTTTCACTGATCGCATTGCTTATATTTTTAAGTATGATTTTTTCTAAAGTACCAATTAAAATGTACTTGAAAAATCTTAAAGCTATTTTGCCAATAATTATTTTTACACTTATTATTAATCTATTTTATAATGCTTCTGGTGAAGTTTTGTTATCGTTTTGGAGGCTAACCATTACAAGCGGATCGCTATACCGCGCTATATATATGTCGGTTAGAATTTTGCTTCTTATTTTGGTAAGTGCTGAATTGACTTATACAACAACACCTAATGATTTAACCGATGCTATTGAAAAATTACTTTCACCACTTAGGTTTTTAGGTTTAAAAAATGCGGTTCATACTCTTGCGATGATGATGACTATCGCGCTAAGATTTATTCCTACACTTATTGAAGAAACACAAAAAATTATGAATGCCCAAAAAGCTCGTGGAGCAGACCTTGAAAACGGTAGCTTGATCGAGCGAATTAGAGCACTTATTCCTATTTTAATACCATTATTGATTTCTTCAGTTCGCCGTGCATACGAACTTGCAGAGGCTATGGAATGTCGTTGTTACAACGGTGGTGAGGGTAGACAAAGAATGAAACAATTAAAATATTCTGTAAATGATTTTATTGCTTTTCTGATTGTTTTACTAATTTGTGTTGGCGTTATTTTAATAAATATATTTTTTTAGGAGTTTTTTATGAAAAGGATGCTGCTTACAATTTCATACGATGGCACAGCCTATCACGGTTGGCAAGTACAACCTAATGGAATTACTGTGCAGCAAACTTTGCAGGATGCATTGCAAAAACTTTTTGGCGAAAGAGTTGATGTTACTGGTTGTAGCCGAACTGATGCTGGTGTACATGCAAAAGAATTTTGTTGTCATCTTGATTGTGAGGACTGTTTTCCAGAAAACGCTTTTTTAAAAGGTTTAAATTCTTTGTTACCTAATGATATTGTTGTTGTGAATTGTCGTGAAGTTGATAATGATTTTCACGCTAGATATAATGCTAAAGGAAAAACATATATATATTCAATGTATACGGGAGTTCCAAGTCCATTTGAATCGAGATATAAATTGCATCTTGATAAAACTCCAGATATAAAACTAATGAATGAGTTTTGCCGTGGAATTATTGGTACTCATGATTTTTTACCATTTTCTTCTTCAAAAAGAACTGTTACTGACACTGTTAGAACTGTGAGTAATTGTGAAGTTTATTCCAAGAACAATAATATTTATTTTAAGGTAACAGCAGATGGATTTTTGTATAATATGGTCCGTATTTTAGCCGGTACAGCGTTATCGGTAGGATATGGACAACTAAAACCAAATTGCTATTTGGAAATTTTTGAAAAATGTGATAGAAGTAAAGCTGGAAACACACTTCAACCTCACGGTTTGATTTTAGATAAGGTATATTACTGATAAGGGTGGTGTAACAATGCCTGATTATAAAAGAAAAAAATTCAAAAAAGGATTTAAAGCTAAACGAGAAAGAACAACTAAGAGTAATGATATTATCATGAATGGTTCTAAACGTAAAAATGTTGTTCCAGAAAGCGATATTAAGGTTGTTCGTGGTAATATTCTTAAACAAAAACGTAGAACAAAGATTTTATTAACCACAGTAGCTATTCTAAGTGCGATTTGTATTTTTTTATCACTTTTACTTCCTGTATCTTTATACGAAAATATTGTAAACACTGTTGCGCTACTTGGTCATGGTAGCTATCCTGCTAATACATACGGTTCTTCGGTTATCGATTGTGTATCTAACGAATCGTATTATTATGTGCTTTCGGACACTAACCTTACCGCATATTCAAATAGTGGAAAAAAGATTTTTTCCGAGTTGCATGGATTATCTAATCCGATACTTTCTGTTTCTAACACTAGAGCGATTGTATATGATCAAGGTGGCAAAAGTTTATATATTTATAATTTAAGCGGTCTAATTAATTCCATTTCAACAAAGTATGATATTATTACCGCTAATATATGTCGCTCTGGTAATATTGCGGTTGTGACACATTCTGATAGTTATACATCGACCGTTAATGTATATGATAAAGATTGTGAGCAAATTTATACTTGGAATTCTGCAAAAGATATTGTGAATAATGTATTGCTTAATCCTAATGGCAACAAAATTGCTGTTTCGACATTGAACGCCTCTTCAGGTCAATATACTTCTAAGTTGTTAATTCTTGGTTTTAAATCTGCTGATGCTCTTTTTACACTAAATCTCGATACTTCTGTTGTTCTTTCATTAAAAAACACAGGTAAAGGAATTTCGGTAATAACAAACGAAAAGTACAAGTTTGTTAATTGGTCAAAGTTTACTACTAACGAGATTACAAGTTCAGGTACAATAAATGTTTGCAGAAATGATAAATTTGGTATGTTGCTTGTTTTCAACCGTGCGAATGATCGCAGCGACAACACAGTAGTTATTGTTTCAAATAAAGGTCAAAAGATATCAGAATTCAAACTTAGTGGAATAATAACCGATATTTTGTATGAGAGAAATAGAATTTACTATGCTAGTGATAATTCGGTAAAAATCGTTGATAAAAAAGGTCAATTATTACGTAGTGGCATATGTGATTATGGTGCAATTAAATTATCTGTTATCGGGGCAAATACATTAGCTGTTATTACTGACCAACAAATTTTTAAAACAGATATTAATAAAGGAGAATAATTTTATGACTTATATACTTGATGGTATTTTAGTTTTAATTATTGCAGTAACAGTTTTTTTATCTGCAAAAAAAGGTTTTGTTAGAACACTAATTGAAGTTGTGGGTTTTGTTGCTGCAATAGTAATAGCTTTATCATTTAGTTCGCCAATTTCTAACGGTATATATAATGCTGTAATTGAACCAGTTGTTGTAAAAACGGTTCAAAATGTTGCTGATGATACAGCTAATAGTGCAAACGAAGCTGTTGATGCAGTGTGGCAAAAAATGCCTAAATTTATGACCGAAAGCAGTCTTTTAGGTGCTACAAAAGAAAGCGTTACAGAACAGGTAGCTACTGAGACCGCTAATGGTGTTACAGCAATCGCTGATTCAGTATCACAATCATTTGTAAAGCCTATTGTAACTAAATTACTTACGGGATTAATTTCGGTTATTTTAGTTGTTGTTTTAATTTTTATAGTTAAAATACTTGCTAAGATGATTAACAAGATATTTACATTTAGTGTAGTTGGCGATATTAATAAAACACTAGGTGGTATATTAGGCCTTATAAAAGGTACGGCCATAGCAATAATTTTTTGTTTAATTATTACATTAATTATCTCATTTACCAAAAACGGATTTTTGATTTTTACATATGATGCGATAAATTCTTCTTACATTTTTAAATTTTTAGCATCATTTTCACCATTTTTTTAATTTACTAGCGTTCCAAGGAGTTTACACAAAATGAAATTATGTTCAAAATGCAAAAAAAGACCAGCAGTTGTATTTATGTCAAATCCTCTTAATCCAAATGGAGAGACTGAAGGTTTATGTCTTGCTTGCGCAAAAGAACTTGGCATCAAACCTGTTGAGGATATGCTTAAAAGCATGAATATTTCTGATGAAGATATCGAAATGATGAGTAATCAATTTATTGATGCCATGTCTGCCGAAGATATGGATATTGATGATGAATCATTAAACGATGGAACATTTGATTTAGGTACTGCACCTGCTATACCTTTTTTAAAAAATCTTTTTGGCGGAAACAAAGACAATGATGCTGAAAACAACACTAAGCAAACTGCAGATAAAGACACAAAGCAACCTAAAAAGAAAAAGAGACGTTTTGTCGATCAATATTGTAATAATTTAACTCTTAGAGCAAGAGAAGGAAAGTTAGATACAATTATAGGTAGAGATAGGGAACTTGATAGAATGTTACAAATTCTTTCACGCCGTTCTAAAAATAATCCTTGTCTTATTGGTGAACCAGGTGTTGGTAAAACCGCTATTGTTGAAGGTCTTGCTATAAAAATCGTTAATGGAACTGCACCTGCACGTTTACTTGATAAAGAAATACTCTTGCTTGATTTAACCTCACTTGTCGCAGGAACACAATTTCGCGGTCAATTTGAAAGCAGGGTAAAAGGTCTTATTGAAGAAGTAAAAGATGCAGGAAATATTATTCTTTTTATTGATGAAATCCACAATCTTGTTGGAGCTGGTGATTCGGCAGAAGGTTCGATGAATGCTGCTAATATATTAAAGCCTGCTCTTTCACGTGGTGAAATTCAGGTTATTGGCGCTACTACATTTAAAGAATATCGCAAATACATTGAAAAAGATGCAGCGCTAGAACGCCGTTTTCAACCAATCACAGTTGAAGAACCTTCGATTACTGAAGCTATAAATGTAATGCTTGGGATTAAACCATATTACGAAGGTTATCATACAGTAACAATAGCGGATAGTATTGTCGAGAAAGCAGTTCATCTTTCCGAAAGATATGTTACAGATAGATTTTTGCCCGATAAGGCAATAGATTTACTTGATGAAGCATGTGCTTGTGCAAGTCTTGAAAATAAAGCGATTGATGAATTATATGTAGCAAATAAAAAAGTTGCTGAATTTTCAAAACAATTGGATGAACTTACAGCTGATGTTGAAAATCCTGATTATGAAAAACAAGCTATGGTTAAATCTAACCTTGAAAAATATAAAACACAAGCAGATGCTTTATGTGAGGCTGCCGCAAATAACACAGTAACCGAACGTCATCTGGCAAAGGTTATTGAAATGTGGACAGGTATTCCTGCATCTAAAATTGAAGAAAACGAGCTTTCAAAACTTGCTCGTTTAGAAGATTCGCTTAACGAGAGAATTATCGGTCAAACAGATGCAACAAAACTTGTTGCAAATGCTGTTAAACGCTCTAGAGTAAAAACAAGCACTTTGCGCCGCCCAGCATCATTTATTTTTGTTGGTCCAACAGGTGTAGGTAAAACTGCACTTGTAAAAGCACTTTCAGAGCAATTGTTTGATACCCCTGAAACATTCATAAGACTTGATATGTCTGAATTTATGGAAAAGCATTCAGTATCTCGACTTATTGGTGCGCCTCCTGGATATGTTGGTTATGATGAAGCTGGTCAACTTACTGAAAAAGTTCGCCGTAAGCCATATTCAGTAATTTTGGTTGATGAAATTGAAAAAGCTCATCCTGATGTATTAAACATTCTTTTACAAATTCTTGATGAAGGCAGAGTTACTGATGCTCATGGAAGAAATGTAAATTTTGAAAATACCATTATTGTCATGACATCAAATGCTGGTAGCGAACGTAATGATAATATGTTAGGTTTTGGAAAAACAGTTGCCGATGCATCAAAAGAAAAAGCTCTCAAAGCTCTTAGAGATTTTTTGCGTCCAGAGTTTATTGCTCGTGTTGATGAAATTGTTGTATTTAATCCTTTATCTATTGATTCATTACAAAAAATCGCTGAAATAATGCTTAAAGAATTATCTGAAGCACTAAAAGAACGTAACATTAATTTTGATTTTGATAAAAAAGTATCAAAGTATATTGCCCAAAAATGTGATGGTACAAAAACAGGTGCTCGCGAACTTCGTAATATCATTCGTAGAGAAATTGAAACTCCAGTGGTTGATATGATTATTTCTGATAATTCTGCAAAAATGATTACAGCAACCATTTCAAATGAAAATTTATCTTTGAAAATAGGGTAGTTGAATTATGAAATATAAGTATCAAATGCATACTCATACAGCACCTTGCAGTAAATGCGCACCTATGCTTTCAAACGAACTTATTGAATGTCTTGTTAAAGGTGGGTTCAAAGGTTGCGTTCTAACTAATCATTTCTATAAAGGCAATACTGGAATTGACCGTAGTTTGCCTTGGAATGAGTTTGTCGCCGAATACGAAAAGAACTACTATGAATGCAAAAAAACCGCTGAGGAGCATAATTTAGACATTATTTTCGGCATCGAAGAGCATCTTTTTGATGGTCTTGAAATTCTTTGTTATGGCATAACACCTGAATTTTTGTATGACCATCCTGAACTTCAAAACAACCATAATATTGAAACATGGTCAAAATTATTGCATGATTTTGGTGCGTTATGTATCCAAGCTCATCCTTTTAGAGATAGATCTTATATAAAAAGCCCTGGTCTTTTACCAATTGAATATATCGATGGTATCGAAGTGTTTAATGCTTGTAATACCCCTGAAGCAAATTCTCTTGCTAAGGAAGAAGCTGATAAACATCCAGAATGGATTTTAACTTCTGGGGCTGATACACACTTACCGGAATCGGTTTGTTGGGCTGGTATACAAACAGATGAGCGTATTACTAGCGAAAAAGATCTCTGTAAAATTTTAAAGTCAAAAAATTATGAGTTGATTATATGAATTATTATAAATGGCTTGATAAAAACACATCTTCTTTAAAAGGGAAAACAATTGCGATATCTGGTGCTAGTGGTGGTATAGGTAATGAGATTTGTGATTTTTTAGCGCATCTTGGCGCAAACATTATTTGTCTTGATCGAAATGCCGAAAAATCAAACAATCTTATTTCAAAATTAGAATCAAAATATCATGATTTATCTGCGCAACATATCACAATTGATCTTGAAGATTTTGAAAGAGTTGTAGATGTTGCAGAACAATTAAAGCATATCGATTTAGATTATCTAATCCTTAACGCAGGGGCATATAAAATTCCACGCCATAAATGTAGAGGTGGTTATGACAATGTGTTTCAAATTAATTTTATATCTCCTTATTACTTAGCAAAAGAATTATCACCTCAAATTAAAATACGTGGTGGAAAAGTTGTAGCAGTAAGTAGTATTGCTCATAACTATTCAAAAATTGATTGTAATGATATTGATTTTTCTAATAAAAAAGCTTCCAGCAAAGTTTACGGCAATGCAAAACGTTTTTTAACTTTTTCACTTTTAGGATTACTTAAAGATGATAATGTACTGTCAATTGTTCATCCTGGAATCACTTTTACAAACATAACAAATCATTATCCAAAGCTTGTTTTTATGCTAATTAAACATCCTATGAAGATTATCTTTATGAAGCCGAAAAAAGCCGCTTTAAACATAATTTATGGGCTTTTTAATGATATTAAAAACACCGAGTGGGTAGGTCCTCGTTTTTTTAATGTATGGGGTTTGCCTAAAAAACAAAAACTAAATACTTGCTCACAATCTGAGAAAGAAAAAATTTGTAAAATTGCTAAAAAAATTTATGATGAAACAAAAAATAAAACCAGTCTTTTATGACTGGTTTTATTTTTTGTTATCTAATTTATTATCTTTTTTATTTTGCTCTTTGTTTTGTTTTTTATTTTTATTATTTTCCATAAACACACCCCACTTTCAACATTATTTTTTGCTAAAAGTAGGGTGTTTATACTTTTTAAATTTTAAATAAATTCTTTGCGTTTTTAGCTGTCAATTCTAAAATGTTTTGTAAGGTAGTTTCACGAATTTCAGCTATTTTTTTTGCAGTAAGTTTTATCATACCAGAATGACAAAGTTTACCACGATATGGCTCGGGGGCAAGATAAGGACAATCAGTTTCAACAAGAATTAATTCATTAGGTATATTTCGTACTACATCGGGTAATTTTTTAGAGTTTTTAAATGTAATAACTCCACCAACCCCAATATACAAACCTAATTTTATGATTTCTTCTGCCATTTCAACACTACCGGAAAAACAGTGAACAACACCTTTAGGTTTATGCTTTTTTAGTATTTCAAGTGTATCAGCATGTGCATCACGATCGTGAACAATTATTGGAAGATCAAGTTCTTTTGCAAGAAGTATTTGTTTTTCGAAAATTTCAATTTGTTGATCTTTGTTATCTTTTGCCCAATAGTAATCAAGACCAATCTCGCCAATTGCGACACATTTTTTATGAGAAGCAAGTTTTGCAATTTGCTCTGGTGTTGTACCAGAATCGATACTTCCGGGATGAATACCGACAGCAGCGTATACGAAATCATTTTCTTCTGCCATTTTGATAGCCGCTTTAGATGATTTTTCATCACAGCCACATGTAATAATACCACATACGCCATTTTGCTTCATCTCCGCAAATAGTTCATGACGAATTTCATCAAAGCGAGGATCCTCATAATGCGAATGTGTATCAAATATTGGATATGAGTTTTTTAAATCTTCACTATACATTATCTAATTTTGCAACCTTTTGGAATATCATCAACAAAAATAACTTTTACATTATCGTCAGGACAATCAGCAGCCAAAATCATACCATTTGATTCAACACCGCAAAGAACAGCAGGTTTAAGATTAGATACAACAATCACAGTATGTCCAATAAGATCTTCTGGTGTGTACCATTTTGCAATACCTGATGCTACTATTCGGTTTTTACCACTACCATCATCGAGTGTTAATTTTAATAGCTTTTTACCCTTTGGAATTGGCTCACAAGCGATTATTTGTGCAGTTTTGAGTTCAACCTTTGCAAAATCTTCTATGTCAATTTGAGCGATACTAACTGTGTTTTCAGCGTTTTTAGCTTCTTCTGCCTTTTTTGCTTGTTCAGCAGCAATTTCTTCAAGCACTTTTGGCATATCAATTCGTGCAAAGAGGGGAGTTGCATCGCCAACAGTAAATTCAGTTACTTTACCGAATGATAGTTCAATATTATCGCTATTAATTTGTGTAGCGATACTTGCACTACTTGATGGAATAACAGGACTTAGCATAATACCAAGAAGTCTAATACACTCAAGTAGGTTGTAAAGTACATTGTTAAGTCGTGGAAGTGATGCTTCATCTTTAGCAAGAACCCAAGGAGTGGTCTCATCAATGTATTTGTTACATCTTTTTGCAAAGTTCATAACGCATTCACAAGCATCAGCGTTGCGGTAAGCATCCATTAATGAATAGTATTTTTCAATAGTTTCATTTGCGCAAGAAATTAACTCATTATCTAGTTCATTACATTCTGAAGATGCAGCAACTTTTCCGCCAAAATACTTATTAGTCATGGCTACTGTACGGTTTACGAGGTTACCAAGTGTATTTGCAAGGTCAGCATTGAACTTTGTTATAAAGCTTTCATAAGTAATTGTACCATCGTTTGTAAATGGAATTTCAGATAGCAAATAGTAACGCACAGCATCAATTGAAAAACGAGCAGCGAGTTCATCGGCATAAATTACATTACCTTTTGATTTTGACATTTTGTCTTCACCAACAAGAACCCATGGGTGACCTAGTACCTGTTTTGGTAGTGGTTCACCAAGTGCCATAAGAATGATTGGCCAATAAATAGTATGGAAACGAACTATATCTTTACCGATAACATGTAAATCAGCAGGCCATAATTTTTTGTATTGTTCGCTGCTTCCATCTGGATTATATCCAACACCGGTAATATAGTTAGAAAGAGCATCAATCCAAACATAGATTACGTGTTTATCATCAAAACTAACAGGAACACCCCATTTAAACGATGAACGTGAAACGCATAAATCTTGAAGACCTGGCTTTATAAAGTTGTTAAGCATTTCATTTTTACGTGATTCAGGCTTTATAAAATCAGGATTTTGTTCAAAGTATTCTACAAGTCTATCTTGATATTTTGATAGGCGTAGGAAATATGCTTCTTCTTTAGAATCTATTACTTCACGACCACAGTCAGGGCATTTACCATCAATTAATTGGCTTTCGGTATAAAAAGATTCACATGGTACACAATATTTACCTTCATAAGTGCTTTTGTAAATATCATCTTGTTCATAAAGTTTTTTAAATATTTTTTGAACAGCATCTTCATGATAATCATCAGTTGTTCTGATAAATTTGTCATAACATGTATCAAGGCTGTCCCAAACAGCTTTAATATTAGCAGCAGCGTTATCTACAAATTCTTTTGGACTGATACCATCAGCTTTAGCGTATTCTTCAATCTTTTGACCATGTTCATCAGAACCAGTCATTAAATAAACATCAAAACCCATCATTTTTTTATAACGAGCAATCATATCAGCGAGAACAATGTCATAAGCGTTACCAATATGTGGCTTACGGGATGCATAAGCAATAGCAGTAGTGATGTAAAATTTTTGTTTTTCCATAAAGTATTCCTCCTACGGCTTTCGAATGAGAAAACCGATTATTGATAAAAGTGTAACTATAAGTCCGTATGCCAACACAGTTGTTGATACAGGCATTGAGTGTGCTCCTGAAAAAGAAACATAAATAAAGTACAAAATTCCAAAAACAGAAAAAATTGTATACAATATATTAAGTAATAGATTAGATTTTTTAATGCTTGAAGCATAGTTGATTAACTTGATAAAGTTTAATGATGAACCTTTAAAAATAGCAGGTGCTGAACAACTAGAAGTTTGTGGCGTTGCATTCTTGTGCATGTAAACCCCTGCGTTTGTCATGATTTTTACCGAATCATCATACAAACCAAAATAATCACAAATCATTTCTTCGTTTATATTTGGATCACAGTTGTCTACTAGTAGTGTAACGCCAAGCTCGGTTATTTTACGAAGTTCTTTTGCAATATCGCGTCTAACGTTATATTGAATTACTATCAATGCGCAAGCGGTGTTTTCTGTTGCAACATAAACAGGGAAGTAACCTTTGCGTAAAATCTTTTTATCAATTTCAATACTTGGAATTTGTATGCCATGAGCTTCCATCAACGAACGATTGCCAATAAATAATAATTCATTATCAACCCAACCAGAAACACCAAGTCTTTTCTCGTATTTAACTGTATCAGAACTCGGTATGGAATAAGAGGCATTTGTTCCGGCTATATGTTTAAAAATAGCTTCTAGAGGACTGTTTACAGCAGCAGTAAGTGATGCGGCTTTTAGTATTGTTTCATCAATGTTATTGTCAGACAAAACCTTCATACTATACATTGAGATAGTGCCTTCAGGGAATATATCATTTATAGATATTACAGCAGCATTAGCTGATTCAATTTTTTCAGCACCATGTAAACCAGATATCATTGAGCCGCTTCTGTTTAATTTTTTTGCAGCGCTTGATAAGGGGAAAGCATCAATAAAAAACAAAGTAGGAATCGCAGCAACACATGAAACAACCGCGGCGCAATAAAACGTACTAAATAAATCATAGTAAAAGTTTGCGGCTGTTGCACTTAATAAAGTGAGTATAAGTGTTAAAATAAACATTAGCGGACGTTTACCTGTTTGTGTATCAGAAAACTCACAATATTTCATATAATCTTCTATAAAATCAGATTTTTTATGTGAACAAACAAGTACATCACCATCAATTGAATTTTTTGCCATAGCAAATGTTGTTGCATTATCATTTATAAGTGTGACAGCATTTTTTGGTCCATCTTTTAAAATTTGTTTAAGATTACTGTGTTTTACCGATATTAATTTAAAACTCGATATTGAACGAAACAAATGAATTATCGAGCAAAACAAAATAACATAATATGTGCTATCAGCATTAATTCCAGTAATTACAGAATAAAGTGATAAACCGATTGTTAAAATGGTAGCAAATGTCGCAAAAATATTGGGTGTAAAAATGTTTTTTAATAGTTTTTTGAAATCGAAGAACATTGAAAAATTCGCAAAAGTAGAAACAAGTAAAAAACTTCCGCAAAAAAGCATGGCGCTTTTAGGATTTTTTAACACAAAGTTAAAAATAGGCTGTATCAAAAATAGCGATAACAATATAACAGATATAATAGTGGTAAATAAAGTCAAAAACGAAGAACGCTTTTTAATTGCTAAATTTCGTAATATTTTTTTGCCAGTTATTGTATCAATTACTTCATTTTTAGGCTCAAATTTTTCAAATTCAGACTTTTCTAATGCTGTGGTAACAGTAGATTCATCGTTAGGAATCATATCCCCAAGATCAATATGTTTTGTTATATTGCTTATAGTAATATGATCGGTGTTTCCTTTATGATCCTTAATAGGGGTAAAGCGTATTGTAGCTGTATCCGCTACATTTTTTTTAGATTCTAAACCAAATTCGTGTGTATCGATATCTGAAATATCAGGAATATTAATAATTGGATTTGGAATTTCTTCATCCTTTTTTTCTTCAAAAAGATTTTGATATAATTGCTTTTCTTCTCGTTTTTCAGATTCAATCACCAATTTTTTAAAAGCAAAAGTTTGACTTTCTTTTGTAACCGGTTCTGTGTTTTCTTTTTTATCTTCGCTAGGTTTTGATTTACCTAAATCATCGGCAAAAATATCATATTTTTTTGATAAATCTTCAATAGATTTTTCGCTATCACTTTTTAAAATTTCAGCAACACTTTCAAGTCTATAAAGAGGTTCAGAAGTTTGTAACAAATCATGACCTTGTTCATCGATTGTATATGGCTGAATTTTTTCTAACAAAGATTTTTTAACAACATTATTATTTTCATCCTGTGTTTTTTCAGTAATAGCATCAGCTTTTTGTAAAACAGTAGATAATTTTACATCTTTTGTGACATTGTCATTAATACGCTTTTTTAAAGAATCAAGCGCAGTTGTGTTTTTGTTATCTGTTTCGTTATTATATGTCTGTTGTTCAGATACCTCATCAGTGGTTATAGCATGAGGAGCTAAGTTTTTATTTCCTACAACCTTAATGGTATCATCGTTATTTATTATAAAACCTATATCCTTATCATTGTTTTTTGAGAAAAATCTCATTTTGTTTTCCCACCAATTTTATATTAGTTATTTCTTTTTCTTACAACTTCATACATTAGAACACCGGCAGCAACAGAAGCATTCAAAGAATTAATTTTACCACACATTGGTAAAGAAATAATTGCATCACATTTTTTTGCAACAAGTGTTCCAATTCCTTTTCCTTCATTTCCTATAACAATAGCGCAGGGTATGGTATAGTCGGTTTGAGTATACGGAGCACCATCCATGTCAGCGCCAAATACCCAAATTCCTTTTTCTTTTAATTGATCTATAGTGTTTGATATGTTTGTAACACGAGCTACCTTCATATAAGTTAACGCACCAGCCGATGTTTTTTCAACAGTTGCATTAAGTGATGCTGAACGGCGTTTTGGAATGATAATACCATGCACACCACATGCTTCTGCAGTACGAATAATAGCCCCCAAATTATGTGGATCTTCAATTTCATCACATATTACAATAAAAGGGGATTCATTACGTTCTTCTGCCGTTTTTAATATGTCATCGACAGTAGAGTATTCCTGACTAGCAATCATTACAGCAACACCCTGATGATTACCACCCGCGCAGTAATAATCAAGCTTTTGTGGACTAATTTCTTTTATTAAAATACCACGTGAAGCGCATTTAGCACGAATTGCAGTAATAGAGCCTCCATTCATACCATGAGCAATAAGCAAACGGTCAATTTCTCGACCTGAACGAAGCGCTTCCATAACTGGATTGCGACCATAAATTATATTATTTTGCTTTGAATCAAGATTTTCTTTATTATTTAAATCCATAAAATCACCTAAACATAAAAATACACGATAATTATATCATACATAAATAAAAAAATAAAGAGAAAAATACTAAAAAAGGAGGTATTTTTATGAAAATAAAATATATACAAGGTATTGAACTTTTAGATTCGCGCGGTAATCCAACTGTTGCAGCTAAAGTTGTTTGCGAAAATGGGGTAGAAGGGTTTGCTATTAGCCCATCTGGTGCATCGACAGGAACGTATGAAGCACATGAGCTTCGCGATAAAGACAGTACTCGTTATTCAGGTAAAGGTGTAAAAAAAGCAATAGAAAACATAAACCAAGAAATAAGTAAAATTTTGTGTGGTAAATCTATTTTAAATCAAAGAGAAATTGATGAATTAATGATAAAAAAAGATGGAACACAAAACATGTCAAATCTAGGAGCAAACGCTACACTGGCCGTTTCTTTAGCGGTATCTAAAGCTGCTGCTAATACATTAAAAATCCCATTATATCAATATTTAGGTGGTATTAATGCAACTAAATTCCCTAGACCGATGATGAATATTTTGAATGGTGGAGCTCACGCATCAAATAATATTGATATTCAAGAGTTTATGATTATTCCTGTTGAAAATAACACATTTGCTGAGGGGTTACGAGTTTGTACGGAAATATATCATTGTCTAGGTAGCATATTAAAAAACAATAATTTAGGCACCGGCGTTGGTGATGAGGGTGGATTTGCACCAAATTTGGATAGTGATGAAGCTGCAATAGAGCTTATAATACAAGCTATCGAAAAAGCTGGATATAGTGGTAAAGTAAAATTAGCGCTCGATGTAGCTTCGAGCGAATGGTTTAAAGATGGAAATTACACTTTACCTAAACGAAAAAAAACAATGACAACAGAACAACTTATTGAATATTATAGTGAATTAATTACAAAATATCCTATAATTTCTATCGAAGATGGACTTTCAGAAAACGATTGGGAAGGTTGGCAAATCATGACCGAAAAAATCGGTGATAAAATTCAACTTGTTGGCGATGATTTATTTGTCACAAATCCTCAAAGATTAAATATTGGAATTGAAAATAATGCTGCAAATGCTATTCTTATAAAACCAAATCAAATAGGTACTTTAAGTCAAACGCTTAATGTTATACGTATGGCACAATCACATGGATACAAAACAATAATTTCACATCGTTCAGGTGAAAGTGAAGATACTACAATTGCGGATATAGCATTAGCTACAAATGCCGGTCAAATAAAAACAGGCGCACCTTGTCGTACCGATAGAGTAGCTAAATATAATAGACTATTGGTAATCGAAAATCAATTATAAAACAAAAAGTCCTGCTTAAAACACAGCAGGACTTTTTTAAAATTATCTTATATCATATACGCTACGTAGTTTAATAGTTTTTGGTGTTCCTTCAAGTATTTTTACGGTTTTACTACCAGCATTCATATCAAAAAAGTTATCGCTTAAGATAAAGTCACTATCCGGAGAATCAATTTCGACATATTTTGCAAAAGCATCAGCAAAAATTGTTATCTCATCACCTTTAATCTCATAGCGAAGATTTGGATTAATAAAGTTATAATGTTTCGGTACTGTAAATAATACGGTACCTTCAGATACCACATCACCGTTAACAACATATTGGAAACTTAGATAGTTGTTTACAACATCGGTCTTGTTAAAGTCCATATTATCAAGCCATACACTAGAAAGTGGCGGAATGGCAACATCTTGACTATCATCGAGCAAAATTTTGCTATCAGCCGAACGCAACTGCCAATTAACAGTACCTTTTACTTCATTAAGAGTTTCATTTGTTACTGCGAGTCGCGCTTGTGTACTATAATCAAAAGCATCTGGCTGCATTATAACAAACGGACGTGTAGCGGTTTCACCAATCTCCTCACAAGAAATCATAACAGGCGCAAAGAAACGTTTTGCAACATATTGAAGCGCTTTATATCTACCAAAATAGTCGATACTCGCCCAAGATGCAACCGGCCAAATGTCATTAAGTTGCCAATAAAGAGCACCCATGCAACGATTATCATTGCGGTTACGGCGCAAATGTTCAACACCATAGCGTATCGCTTCGGCTTGAAGCAACTGAGATGCATATAACATAGTACCAAATTCATTTGGATATTTAAACGTATCAGCAAGATAAGTTAAAATCTTTTTATTAGCGCCTTTACAACGCTGATGCATTTCCATTATACGACTAAAGATGTTTCTATCTTCAGGCAATGTAAAACTATTAACAGTCTTTTCGCATGGAAAAGATTCAAAACCAAATTCGCTGAGATATCTGAAATAGTGATTACGATAGTCAGTAAAAGGAAGTCCGCCATGCCATACCTGCCAATAATGACAATCTCCGTAGTTTTCATTTCTTGGGTCAATAAGACCGCCAAATGATGTTGGAGAAGAAGGGACATAGGGAATATATGGAGAAACTTCCTCAACAATACGTGGTATCATTTTTTCGAAAAGTTTAAGGTAATTAGCCTTTGTTTCGTTTTCGTTTGGAATACCTCTCCACCAAAGCGCTACACCTTCTTCCATTTCATTATTACCTGAAATAATTGCAAGTGAAGCGTGATGACGGATTCGGGTTAAGTTTTCTCGAATTTCGATTGCAATATTTTCGTGCATTTCATTATCAAAAGGTACCATCATACATGCAAACATAAGATCGTTAAATACAACGAGACCATATTCATCACAAGCATCAAAGAAATAGTCGTGCGGATAAATACCACCGCCCCAAACACGAATTGCATTAAAGTTGCAATCATGACATTGTTTAATTAAATCATAGGTGCGCTCTTTGCTGTAACGTGAGAATATATTATCTTCGGGTATGTAGTCAGCACCCATTGTAAAAAAACGAACCCCATTCACTTCATGACAATAACATTCGCCCCACTTATCTTTTTCACGAATAAGTTTTAACTCGCGCAGACCGATACGTTTTTTATCGGTGTCAACAACGTTTCCGTCTTCAATAAGTTCGATGTTAAAAGTATAAAGATTTTGTTCACCAAAACCGTTTGGCCACCAAAGCATGGCATTTTCGATTTCACTTTCAATATTTGCAGGAAGTGTAAATTCATTACCACAAGGATCAGTAACTTTTACGACAATTTCAGCAACATTTTTTTGAGTTTTAACACTAGGTGTTACAAAAACTTTGCCATCAGCATGGCGTTGTGTGATGTGTACTTCATCAATTCTATCCGAATCAACAGTAAGTAGGTAAATATCTTTCCATATACCAGCATCCGGAAGCATAGGACCCCAGTCCCAACCCATCATACAACTTGCTTTTCTAAGATAAGGATGACCTAAAAGTGCATCTCCACAACCACGTAAATATTCTTTTTGATGCATTTCTCTCACAAATTTATTAGGAGATAAGCAGGTAATTTTTATTTCGTTTTCACCGTTAATTAGTATATCTGTAACATCAAATTCATAAGTACGATGCATATTATCGGTGTTGGCAATTTGTTTACCGTTTAGATAAATGTCACACAATGTATCAAGTCCATCGCAGTGAAGCAAAACAGGGTAGTCGGATTTTTCGAAATTAAATTTTTTAGAAAAATCAAAATCATTTTCCATTAATTTTAATGCATCACGCTCATTATCACGATAAAAAGGATCATCCATCAAATTATTATCTAACAAAAACGAATAAACAGATCCCGGAATAGTGCCGTTACAATTATAACCGCCACCAGACATATTCCATTGACCATTTAAAATAAATTTTTTCATTATAAAAGCCCCCCAAAAAGGAAAATATACAGTTTATATACTATTATGATTATTATAACTTTTTCCTTCGTGTTTTGTCAACATAATAAATTGTGTATTGATACAAAAAATTTATTATGATATAATTAGTTGAAAATTTAGTGAATTTTTTCTAGAAAAGAGTACATTATATGAATTTTAATGTTAAATTACAAGAATTACGAAAGAAAAAAGGTTTATCTCAAGAGGAACTTGCGGAAACACTTTTTGTATCGCGCGCAGCAATATCAAAATGGGAATCGGGTAGAGGATACCCTAATATTGATTCGCTAAAAAGAATATCAAAATTGTTTTCAGTAAGTATTGATGAGTTGTTGTCTAGCGAAGAATTGATTTTTCTTGCTGAAGAGGATAAAAAACAAAAAGAAAACAATTTTCGTGATCTAGTATATGGATTACTTGATATATGCACATCCTTGTTGTTGTTTTTGCCTTTTTTCGCACAAAGAACCGATGATTTAATTGAAGCGGTTTCATTGTTAACAATGTCTTTTAATCAAAATTATTTAAAAACATTGTATTTAATTATTGTAATTTTTAATATAGTTTATGGTATAGTTTTACTCGCATTACAAAATAATAACAAAGCACTTTGGCTATCTATTAAATATAAATTATCTCTACTTTTAAATATCGTTGGAGTGATTTTGTTTATAATCACATTACAATCTTACGCTGCGATTTTTTTGTTTGTATTTCTTACTATTAAAGTTTTAATTTACATAAAAAAATAATGTTACGAAAAGTATCGTTAATGTTACAAATCGTTTCTTGAAGCGAGTAAAACACCCTTATAAAATACTTTATGGCCTTTGCCAAAATAATTTTATAAGGGTGTATTTTTATGAAAAATTCAAATTTAAAATCTCTTTATATAGGAGTATCATTTCTTGTCACATTTATTATTTGGACAATCTTAATATTAATAATTGATGTAAAACCTATCGGTCCAAATGATTCGTGTGTAGGCTTTTCGTCAATCAACAAATACTTTCATAATCTTACAGGTGTGCACTTGTCATTATATAATATCACTGATTGGTTGAGTTTAATTCCGTTTGTTATTATTGGGGGCTTTTCAATATTAGGTTTAGTACAGTGGATTAAAAGTAAAAAGCTAATAAAAGTTGATTTTAATTTACTTTTATTAGGTGCATTTTATATAGTTGTATTGACTGTATATGTATTGTTTGAATATTTAAATATAAATTATAGGCCTATATTAATTAACGGAGTTTTAGAAGCATCCTATCCATCATCAACAACTATGCTCACTTTATGTGTTATGCCTACTACTGTATTGCAGTTTAAAAAGATGATAAAAAACAGAAATCTAAAAATTTTTGTTAATTTCACTATTGTTATTTTTTCTGCCCTTATGGTACTTGCAAGATTACTATCAGGCGTTCATTGGTTTACGGATATTTTTGGTGGAATTTTACTTAGTATAGGATTGGTCAATATATATATTTATTCAAGCAATTGTAGTTTTAAATAAAAAAATAGCCCCATGTTGTTGGGGCTATTTTTTTATTTTTGGTGGCAATTTGCCACTGGTGGAGCCGGGGGGAGTCGAACCCCCGTCCAAAAACCTATTCCTATCGGCATCTCCGAGCGCAGATTTTTGTTTAAAATTTCCTCATATAACAGACAAAAATCAAACCATTATAATCGGTAGTTCCTACTTTATGACAGTAGTTGGAACAAACCACTGTTCACATTTACCGCTAAATGACACCCTCGCAAAGCCGCGGTACTCTTTGGTCGGATGGCTGCCTAATTAGGCAGCAAGTGCAACTTTATTGTTGTCAGTTAATTTTAAATTGCGGATTTTAAAGCGGTTCCGCACCGCTGCTCGCTTCCAATAGTTCAAAATCCCTGTCGAAACCTTTACGACCCCATATACTATCTGTTTTGTTCTTTTAAAGCGCGGTCAATAGTGCGATTGGCATCACGTTTTGCGGCAGTTGCACGTTTGTCATGTAATTGTTTACCTTTACACAAACCTAACTGCACCTTAACAAGTGAGCCTTTAAAATAAATTGATAATGGAATAAGTGTTAATCCTTGTTGTTTGATTGTTCCTAAAAGCTTCATAATTTCACGCTTGTGCATTAGCAATTTACGATTGCGTTTAGGTTCGCGATTAAAAATATTTCCATGATCATAGGGGCTTATATGCATTTGTTTGATAATAAGTTCACCATCATCAACACTACACCAAGCATCTTTTAGGTTAACACCGCCAGCTCTGATTGATTTAACCTCTGTACCAGAAAGTGAGATTCCTGCTTCGAAACTTTCGAGCACAAAATATTCATGAAAAGCTTTTTTATTAGTTGCAATTGTTTTTGTGTTTTCCACAAGCAGTATCTCCTTTCGTTAAATTAAATAATGTTAAAGAATAAAATCTTCTTTAGAAAATTCACCAGCAGGTTTAACCTGTTTTGGTGTACGCTTTAATGGGTCGTACTTATAATGTCTACAAGCATCGGCGCGAGTTGTAACACCATGTTTTTTACAAAATATATCATCACAATAATCTGACTTTCTGCCGTGTATACACCATAAACACGATTTTTGAAGTTTTTTATTAAACCCTTTAAGAGCCATATCAATCATCTCCATCGATGTATTATATCATATCATCTATTATTTTTCTACTATTATTTTTTGAATAGATAAAAATCAACAATACAATAATCATGACTGCTAAAGAGATTGAAACTGAAATATCATCGTAAACAATACTTTTTTTACTGAACGTATTGTTACAATATGCATCATTAGAGATTTTTAATATTTTTATAAGAATAAATGTTATTAATGCACTGATACTACCATGTAAAATTCTACCCAAGATAAATAATTTTAAATCAATTTTTACATCTTTTGATAGTGAAATGATTTGAAGCCAAATTGAAATACCTGAAAATCCTAATAAAAATGAAATTGTATATATGTTTTTTACACTTGTAATAGAAGTTGTGACCTCAGTAAAATAGCAAAGATATTTAAAAATCGGTATATCATCAAAAAAATATATCAAATATGAATTTATTGCCGAAAACAATACTACATAAGAGCAAATGGTAATTACATTTTGAGCAGCATCAGATACACTTTTGATAAACACATCTGAAATATTTACTGAATTTAGGTTTGTATTTTTATATTTAATTTCACTTTTTTTCATTTTATTTGATACTATTAAAGCTAAAAAAATAGATGAAAAAATATGCGATACAAATAAAATAATACCTATTTTTTTACTATTCAAAATACCGCTGCCCACCGCTGATATAACAAATGCAGGTCCTGCGTTTACACAATACATTTGCATTAGATTTGCTGTGTTTTTAGTGATTTTATTTTGCTTATACATCTCGTTTATTAACTTACTTCCAATGGGATAACCGCCAATCATTGACAACAACATAACTATAAACAATTCGCAATTTTGTCCAAATAAACAAAACACAAACTTAAACATTTTTTTATTATTAAAATTGTAATTTAAATTTATAATCATAATAACGCAAACAAGAAAAGGAAAAAGAGATGGAACTACTACATTAGAACATATCATCAATCCGCGCTCTACACCAATTTTACATATTTCTGAATAAACAATAAACAAAGCCATAAATAAAACTGCAAGTATAACTATGATGAATTTAAATTCTTTTTTTATACTCATATTAAATCACCTAAATATTTATATGCATTTTTGAATTATTAAAATGATATGTTCATATCTTAAAATAGTATGAGGTGATATTAATTGGCAAAATTTGTTTTTAAAACAAAAAAGAGAAATAAATTTAATTTTATTTTTGATAAAGGTGAATTATTAGATTCAAATATAATTACCGGCACACATTTAGAGATGTTTTCTAATAAAAAAGTAATTTTAGATGGTTGTGTCAATATAACTGATTACAATAATGATTTTGTAAAGTTAAAATTAAAAAAAGGTTACATAATTTTAATGGGAAGTAATTTTGTAATTTCGGCATTTGAAAATGAAAATATAATTATTAACGGGAATATTTCTTCGATTGAATTTAGTGTATAGGTGATTTTATGATTTGGCTTTGGCGATATTTGTCAGGATTTTTAACAATAATTTTAATTGGAGAAAACGCAGAAAAGATTTTAAATTTAGCTTCAAGAAATGGAATTAATATATGGAATCTAAGATGCAAAAAAGGTAATATTATCGGTAATATTGGTATAAAAAGTTTTAAAAAATTGCGCTATGTAAAACCAGGCGTAAAATGCAAAATTAAAATATTAGAAAAAAGAGGCTTTGTTTTTAGAATAAATAAATATAAAAATCGTTTTGGAAGTATAGTAGGTATAATTTCTTTTTTTTTAATAATTTTTATATTATCAAATTTTATTTGGATAATTAATATTGTAGGAAACGATAATATAAAATCTTCGGAAATTTTATCAATTTGTAAAAAGATCAACATATATGAAGGTGTTAACAAAAATCACATAGACACGAAATACGATGCTCAGCGTATTATGTTAGCTCAAAAAGAAATTGCCTGGTGTTCACTAAATATTGAGGGAAGTGTATTAACGATAAATTTAACAGAATCACAAAAAAGCGATAAAGAACAAAGAAAAAATCCTTCTAACATTAAAGCAAAGATAGAAGGAAAGATAAAAAAGATTGATGTAAAATCAGGTAATGTTTTGGTTAAAGTAGGTGATACCGTATCAAAAGGAGAATTACTAGTATCAGGCGTCATTGATAATCTTACAAGTACACACTTTGCTCATTCCGAAGGAAATATAATCGCAGAAACCAAAAGGACATTTTCTTCCGAAGGAAAATTCATTCAATCGGTATCACAATACACCGGAGAGACTATTAATCGATATACATTAAATATTTTTAATAAAAAATTTCCACTTTTTCTTGGAACTATAAATGATAAATACAATTATAGTCTTAGTATGAAAAATTTAAAATTATTTGATAAAAAAATCCCTATTAAAGTTGGTGCTGAAAAATATGAAATTACACAAAAATTAGATGTTTGTTATGATGAAGTCACTTTAGAAAAAATATTAAGAGAAGATATAGAAAAACAAGTAAAAAATATGGATTTAATTTCTGCAAAAGAATATGAAAAAGAAGTTGTTAAAACTGATAAAGGAATTTTATTGAAAATTAGCTTTAATTGTGAAGAAAACATCGCAGTTCAAGACAAAATATTATTAAGTAAAGTAAATTGACTTTTGTGTCACATTTGTTATAATATTATTAAATAAATATTTAGTAATATCTAGGAGTTAAAATATGGAATTACTTATTGACATTGAGCGCGTTGAACAACTTGTAAACCTTTTTGGTAATCTTGATGAAAATATTAAACGCCTTGAAAACCATTACAATGTTGCCATTACATCTCACGCAGGTCAATTAAAATTAATAGGTAATACAATAAATGTTACAAATGCATCAAGAGCCATAAATTGTTTGCTCGAAATAATAAACAAAGGCGAAATATTAACACCTCAAAATATTGATTACGTTATAGATATGGTACAAGATGGTGAAGATGATAAAATTTCTAGACTTACCAATGCTGACTGTATTTGTGTAAGTTCTAAAGGTAAACCTATTAAACCAAAAACGCTTGGTCAACGCCGTTATGTTGAAGCAATTAAAAAGAACACTATTACTATTGGTGTAGGACCAGCAGGTACCGGTAAAACATATCTTGCGGTAGCTTTGGCAGTTAATGCTTTTAGAGCAAAACAGGTAAACAGAATCATTCTTACTCGACCTGCTGTTGAAGCAGGGGAAAAGTTAGGTTTTTTGCCAGGTGATTTACAGCAAAAGGTTGACCCCTATTTAAGGCCGCTTTATGATGCGTTATATGATATGCTTGGGGCCGAAAATTTTCAAAAATGTCAAGAACGTGGTGATATAGAAGTTGCGCCTCTTGCGTATATGCGTGGTAGAACACTTGATGATAGTTTTATTATTCTTGATGAAGCTCAAAACACCACTCAAGAACAAATGAAAATGTTTTTAACGCGTTTAGGCTTTAATTCGAAAGCAGTGGTAACAGGCGATATAACACAAATCGACCTACCTGGTGATAAAAAATCTGGTCTTAAACAGGCTGTTCAAATACTTAAAGGTATTGATGATATTGCGATAACAAGACTTAACGCTAAGGATGTTGTGCGACATAGACTTGTACAAGAAATAATTAATGCTTACGAAAGAAATGGAGAAAAAGATGAAAATAAAGGTTAATATTACTAACGCTCAAAAAAATGCGGTGTTACCGGTTGGAACAAGATTATTAGTTCGAAAAGCGTGTCTTGCTACTTTGGTTGAAGAAGATTTTCAAGACAATGCCGAAGTAGAAGTTACTTTCGTAAACGATGAACAAATCAAAAAATATAATAACGAATATCGCAATATTGATAAATCCACTGATGTATTATCATTTCCTTTAGGTGAAAATGGTATATACGATATAAACCCACAAACAAATAATAAAATGCTAGGCGATATTGTAATTTCAGTTGAACATGCCATAGCACAAGGTGAATTATACGGTCATGGATTAAGACGAGAAATTGCGTATCTTACCGTTCATTCTATGCTTCATTTATTAGGCTATGACCATGTCGATGAAGCAATCGAAAAAGCAATTATGCGAGAAAAGGAAGAAGCAATCCTTGCAAAACTAGGACTTGCTATTACAAAGGTGTAAAATTATGGAACAAAAATCTGCATTTATAACAATAATAGGACGTCCTAATGTTGGTAAATCATCACTCGTAAATAAGTTAGTGGGGCAAAAAGTTGCCATAGTATCGGACAAACCACAAACTACTAGAACTAAAATAATGGGTGTTGTTACTAGTGGCGAAACCCAACTTGTTTTTATCGATACACCGGGTTTTCATAAACCGCATAATTTATTAGGCGACAGCATGATTAAGGCCGTAAAGGATGGTATGAGCGATGTGGATGCGGCCGTGCTTGTAATTGATGCATGTCCTGATTTTAAACTCGATTTTAATAATCTTCCACCCGCAGAACTTGCTCTTATAGAAACAGTTAAATTAAAAAAACTAAAATGTATTTTAGTAATCAATAAAATTGATTTATTAAAGGATAAAGAAGATTTATTTGAAATCATTTCTGCATATTCAAAACTTTACGATTTTGATTCTGTCATTCCTTTATCTGCTAAAAATGGTGATGGGGTAAAAATTTTACTTGATGAAATTTTCAAGTATTCAAAACCTTCACCTCATTTCTTTGCAAATGATGATTTTACAGATCAGCCTGAAAAAGTTATGGTTTGTGAAATGATACGCGAAAAATTATTACGTTGCCTTTCAAAAGAGGTTCCACACGGTGTAGCAGTTGATCTTGAAAAATTTTATGAAAGTGATACTGTAAATGGCGAACCTGTTTTACACGTTGATGCTGTTATTTATTGTGAAAAAGATTCTC
>JAZRKK010000025.1:0-47680 GCA_045646305.1 Acutalibacteraceae bacterium | reverse complement strand
CCCTCTTTAACATTTTTAAGACTTGCATCAATAACTGCATCAGAAATAACTGTAAGTGACTCAGGATTAAGATTGTCGGCAAATGATGAAACACCCTCTTCATCGCTTGGGTTTTCAACGTTAAATAATCGGTCATAAAGGCGAACTTCGGCATTAACAAAATTGTCTGCGCTTACCCAGTGCAAAGTACCCTTAACCTTTCTACCGTCTGGCGCTTCGCCACCACGGCTTTCAGGATCGTAAGTACAATGAACAACGGTAATATTGCCGTTTTCATCCTCTTCGTGTGAAGCATATTTTACAAAATAAGCGCCTTTAAGACGAACTTCTTTTGTAGGACAAAGGCGGAAATATTTACCTGGTGGATCAAGCATAAAGTCATCCTCTTCAATAAATATTTCACGAGAGAATGCAACGCTTGTTTTACCAAGTTCTGGTTTGTTAGGATTAATATCAACCTCAATTTGTTCGGTCTTACCTTCTGGATAGTTGTCAATAACGACTTTAAGTGGACGCAATACTGCCATAGCTCTATCTGCATTTTCGTTAAGATAGTCACGAACACAAGACTCAAGCAAAGCGTAGTCAATAACGCTATACGCCTTTGAAACGCCTATTTTGTCAACAAAAGCGCGTACAGCCTGTGATGGATAACCACGGCGGCGCATACCACAAATGGTCGCCATACGTGGATCATCCCAACCACTAACAAGATTGTCGTTAACAAGTTTTAAGCATTTGCGCTTACTTGTTAATGTATAGTTTACATTCATACGAGCAAATTCTATCTGGCGTGGCGGCTCATGAGTAATATCTGCCGCCTCGAGTACCCAATTATAAAGTGGGCGATGATTTTCAAACTCTAATGAACATAGTGAATGTGTAACGCCTTCACGAGCATCACTAAGTGGATGCGCAAAGTCATACATCGGGTAAACGCACCACTTATCTCCTGTACGATGATGGTGAGCTTTAAGCACACGGTAAATAACAGGATCGCGCATATTTAGGTTAGAAGATGTCATATCAATCTTTGCACGAAGAACCATTTTACCCTCATCAATTTCACCCGCTGTCATTTTAGCAAAAAGTTCTTTTGACTCGGCAATTGGTCTATCACGATAAGGACTGTTTTTACCGGCTTCGGTAAGAGTACCACGCATCTCACGGATTTCATCAGCTGTTGACTCATCAATGTAAGCAAGACCCTTGTCAATAAGTTTAAGAGCACACTCATAGATAAAATCAAAATAGTCAGAAGCGTAATAAACATTATCCCACTGGAAGCCTAACCATTTAATATCTTCCATAATAGCGTCAACATACTCTACATCTTCCTTGGTAGGATTAGTATCATCAAGACGCAAATTGCACTTACCACTGTATTTTTCAGATGTGCCAAAGTCAATACAAATAGCTTTAGCATGACCTATATGCAAATATCCATTTGGTTCGGGTGGAAAACGTGTTTGAACACGACTGTAAACACCCTCAGCCAAATCTTCATCAATAAAATCATAGATAAAATTAGAAGGTTTGTTTTCTTCTAACTCTTCTGTCAAAACCTTGTTTTCTTCCATTTATAAAACCTCTATCATAGCATCAATACGTTTTAAACATTCATCAGCGCCCAATACTTGCATAATACTGCATAAATCCGGTGTGTTTGTACGACCGGTAATAGCAATACGAAGTATTGTACTAAGGTCACCGGCACTTCCCTTGAAAGCATCAGGATTTGCCTTGTATTCCTTAGTTTCGGCAGCAAAACCTAAATTAGGCGCCACCAACTTAATTTTATCAAACCAAGCCTGTCTATCATCATCCACATCATAAACTTTTTTATACTCAGTAAGAAATGCTTTTGCATCACAAGGCAGAATGTTTTCAGGTACGCTGTGGCAAGGCGTATAAAGCGCATCAAAGAAGAATGCAAAATAACTCTTTGCTTCGCTCCATTTTGCAAGATCTTTACGTGGCTTTTTAGCATCATCGCGATCAATACTGAGCATAGCTTTAGTAAAGTCCGAATTTGCTACAAGCATTTCGTAAAATTCAGCATCAAACTCTTTTGCCCAAGCAGTAAGTCGATCATAAACTTCTTCACTTTTCATAGATGCTAGTTTAATTTTACTTACATCATTAAGCTTGTTTTCATCAAAGAGCGCACCAGAAACAGACATTTTTTTAAGATTAAACTTAAATGTGCGATAATCAGCATCAGGATTAGCTCGGCGCCAATCTTCAAAATCGGATGCCGCAATTGTCATAAGATATTCTATAACACATATAGACTCATAACCTTGCTCTGCAAAAAAGTGAACAGCAGCCTCTGGGTCCTTACGTTTACTAATCTTACGTTTTGCTCCATTATCGAGTTTCATTATTGGTGAAACATGACCGTATTTCGGCACTTTAAAACCTAATAATTTAAATAATTGTATGTGCTTTGGTACTGATGAAATCCACTCATCACCGCGAAGCACATGTGTTGTATGCATAAGGTGGTCATCTATTGCGTGTGCAAAGTGGTATGTTGGTATGCCATCTGATTTGAGAAGCACAAAATCTTCATCATTCTCTGGCATTTCAATTTTCCCTTTTATAACATCTTCAAATGTTATACGATTCTCTTCACTACCTGGTGAACGAAGTCGTACTACAAAAGGTTTTCCTTGGTCAATTAGTGCCTTCGCCTCTTCATAAGTAATGTCGCGATGTTTAGCGTATTCACCGTGATAGCCTGTACGAATTTTGTTTTCTTCTTGCACTTTACGAACAGCCTCTAAATCTTCGGCAGTACAAAAACAAGGATAAGCAAGACCTTTTTTGATAAGGTCTTTTACATAAGTTTGATAAATTTCAGCTCGATGGCTTTGTTGATATGGGCCATAAATACCCTTTTGTTCGCTACCACTTATAAAACCTTCATCAATAGCGATACCAAAACGCCAAAGACCACCAATTATATCCTCAATACCGCCAGCAACTTCACGTTTTTTATCAGTGTCCTCTATACGTGTGTAAAAAATACCGCCAGATGATGTCGCTGTAATACGATTTACAAGTGAAGTAAACAACACACCCAAATGCAAATAACCCGTAGGTGATGGTGCTACACGTGTTACACGTGCGCCCTCTGGCAAACTGCGCTCTGGATATATGTTTTCATAGTATTCTGGCGTTTTATCAATATTTGGCAACAAAAGTTCTGCCAATAATTCGCGATTGTCCATTAAAAAATTTCTCCTATTTGCTGAGCAATTTGTTAAGCTCATTCATAAATGTATTTATATCCTTAAACTGACGATAAACTGATGCAAAGCGTACGTAAGCAACTTCATCAATTTCCTTAAGTTTTTCCATAACCAATTCACCAATCTTGTCGCTACTTACTTCGCGATCAAGAGAGTTTTGAATAACAGTTTCAATATCAGAAATTGCACGATCAAGCATTTCGATAGATACTGGGCGCTTTTCACAAGCACGAAGCATACCTGTAAGTAACTTTTGACGATCAAAACTTTCACGTGAGCCATCTTTCTTGATAACAATTATAGGAAGGCTTTCAATCATCTCATAAGTAGTAAAACGCTTAGCGCATTGTAAACACTCACGTCTACGGCGAATACGCTCTCCCTCATCTGTTGGGCGAGAGTCAATTACCTTACTTTCTTCATAACCGCAAAAAGGACATTTCATAACAAATACCACCTATATACATAATTATGTTTAATTATATCACAAGATATTGATAGTTGCAAGAAAAATATTACGGATTGCCACGCCGATAAAATCGGCTCGCAATGACATTGTTTTAGTTACCAATTTGAGTTTGTCATTCCGAGGTGTAATACACCGAAGCAATCCGCCATCTAATAAAAAGCAGTCGGTATAAACCGACCGCAAAAATTATCATCAATCAAAGGGATGTCCACCGAGCACCTTTTCTTTTGACTTTTCTTCCTTCGCTTTTGCAAAATCTTTTTTACTCTTTTTACTGCCCAAATACCTACCCAAAAGCATTAACGGCGCATAAAGCGTCCAAAAGGCGATTGTCATAAATATCCATCTATAGTTTTCTAAGATTTTTTTAAACCCAATTACGCCAACCTTGTCGGAATGCATCGTTCTGGATACATAGGTTGCAAAAAAACCGGTAAGACCCGAAAACCAAACGCTGTGACCGAGTACAATTGCCAAAACTACCTGTGTAGCAAAAGTTAATACAATAGCCACCAGCAATTGCTTAAGTACAAACTTATTATGATAGTACCCATCAAACAAACTTAGTATAAAAAGCACTATCAAAGTAACACTAGTTCCTATTATTCCATCAATGAGACTCATAATATTGTTGCGGAGCATATCGTTATCCGATAAAATTGCTGCTATTGGCAAATTCAAAATTGTTCTTACCGCCAAGCCAATCAAAAACGATGCAAAAAGCGTAACAAAACAGGATGCATATTGTCTTTTTGTTGATAATACTTTAGGGTTGAATTTTCTTTTGGAAGTTTTCATAAGTTAAATCACCTGCTTTTTTAAATTATACCATTTGATTGCCTATGTTGTCAATTAATGTATCGTCATTATAACAATTCCATTTTTTCGTTGCAAAAGCACTAAAAGTATGTTATTATATATTAAATATATAATAAAGTGGGAAATTGTTTGTATGGATATTGTTTTAGCATCTAAATCACCTCGGCGAAAAGAACTTCTATCGTTGCTTGATTTAGATTTTCACATCATAACCGCAGATATTGATGAAACTATCGACTCCTCACTTCCTGTGTCGAATGAGGTAGCACGTTTAAGTTATCAGAAAGCGGCAGCAATTAAATCACAAGCATCATCCAATTCAATCATTATTTCGGCCGATACTGTTGTCGAACTTGATGGCTGTGTTATGGGTAAACCAAAAGATGAACAAGATGCTTTTAATATGCTTAAAAGTTTATCAGGTAAAGCTCATAATGTTCTTACAGGAATTACGGTACTTCAAGGTAATAACCATATCACAAAAACAGTAACTACAAAGGTTTATTTCCGCAATATTACCGATCAAGAAATATGGGAATATATCGACACTTTTGAACCAATGGATAAAGCGGGTGCTTATGGAATCCAAGGTCGCGCATCTAAATTTGTTCAAAAAATTGATGGTGACTATTTCAATGTTGTTGGACTTCCCGTTTGCGAACTTACACTCATATTAAAAAATTTCAACATAAACATTTGATTTTCAGGAGGAAACAAAATGTCTGCTAAAATCACACAACTTTCAAACGGAGCCGAAGGTGTATTTATTAAAAACGATCGTTTTAACACCACACTTGTTTCGTTCAACTTTTATGTTCCCTTGTCACAGGAAACGGTTGCCGAATACGCATTGTTGCCATTTGTTATGACAACTTGCAGCAAGGCTTATCCTGATTTTTCTGCGCTTAACTTTAAACTTGCAAAACTTTACGGAGCTAATCTTTCAGCTAGTGCTGAAAAGGTAGGCGACTATCAGCTTCTTAAAATAGCAATATCTACTATCGATGATCGTTTTGCGCTTGATGATGAATCACTTTGCGACAGCGCAGTAGGGTTGCTTATGCAGCTTATTTTTGAGCCTAAAGTAGAAAATGATGCCTTTTGCGAAGATGATGTTGCGCGTGAAAAACGTAAAGCCATCGAACATATTCGTGGTGATCTCGCTCAAAAACGAATTTACGCTAAAAAGCGTCTTATAGAAGAAATGTACAAAGGTAAACCTTACGGATTGCCAAAATGCGGTACCGAAGAATCGGTTGAACAAATCACTGGAGAATCACTTTTTACAGCTTGGAAAAAATTACTTTCTACTGCATTTTTACGTGTTAATGTTATTTCTCGCTCTATGCCTCAAGGTCTTTTTGATAAAATTTCTGAAAAATTTGACAGTATAACACGTGAAAACATTCCTGATTGTACCAAAAACACTCCTACTATCGCTGTAAGTAAGCCAAATACAGTTATCGAAAACATGGATATTGCCCAAGGTAAATTATGTATGGGATTTTCAAGCGAACTTTACGGCGATGATGCATCTACTTCAGCCCTTACCGTTATGTGCGATATTTTTGGTGGTGGCCCATATTCTCGTCTCTTTACCAATGTTCGTGAGAAATATAGTCTTTGTTATTACTGTGCATCAAGCACTGTAAAATCAAAAGGCCTTATAACTGTTGACAGCGGTATAGAAAAAGAAAACGCTAACAAAGCCGAAAAAGAAATTTTAAATCAGCTTGATATGATAAAACAAAATCTATTTACCGATGAAGAATTTGAATCATCTATCAAAAGCATCACCGATTCTTTTAAATCCTACAATGATTCACAAGGTTTGCTTGATGCTTGGTACTCGCTAAAAATCGTAAAAGACAAATTACTCTCACCTGAAGAAGCAGCCGAAGACATCTTAAAAGTAACACGCAACGATGTAGTTTATGCCGCTCGCGGTGTAAAATTACACACAACATACAAACTTTTACCTAACGATAAGGACGGTGAATAAAATGAAAAAGCAAATTTTTGAAGGTTTTGGTGAAGAAAGTTATATTAAAGTAACTATGCCAAGTGGTTTACAAATTTACATTATGGAAAAACCACAATATTCATCTAACTACGCTATCTATGGTACACGTTATGGATCTATTGATACTCGTTTTTCAAAAGACGGTGGTGAAATGATAACCGTACCAGAAGGAATCGCCCACTATCTTGAACACAAACTTTTCGAAGGCGAAGATGGTGATGCTTTTTCAAAATATGCAAAAACTGGTGCTTCAGCTAATGCATTTACCTCTTTTGATCGTACTTGTTATTTATTCTCTTGTAGCGACAATTTTTACGAAAACCTTGATATATTACTTTCTTTTGTTCAATCACCTTACTTCACAAAAGAAAACGTAGAAAAGGAACAAGGTATCATCGGTCAGGAAATTCGTATGTACGATGACAACCCAGGTTGGCGTGTAATGTTTAACCTGCTTAAAAGTATGTACCACAATCATCCTGTTCGTATTGATATTGCAGGTACTGTTGAGTCCATCGCGCAAATTGATGCTGATTTGCTTTACAAGTGCTACGAAACTTTCTACAACCCGGCAAATATGTTTATTTGCCTTGTTGGTAATATTGATGCAGACAAAACCCTAAAACAAATTGAAAATTCAATAATTGATAAACAGCCGGTACAAATTACCCGTGGCGAATTCGAAGAGCCAGATACAATCGTAAAACCTTATGTAGAACAACGACTTGCTGTTAATACACCAATGTTTTGTTTAGGTTTTAAGCAAAAGATAGGCTCACCTTATCGCCGACTCAAAAGTAAAGTGTGTGTTGACCTACTATTACAGGTTATATGCGGCGATGCCTCCCCTCTTTACGCACGCCTTATGAATGAGGGACTTATAAATGATGATTTTGACTGTGAATACTTTAACGGAAATGGCTATGCTGCTGTTATTTTTGATGGTGAATCGCGCGATCCAGAACGCGTAGCTTCAGAAATAAAAGCAGAAATCAATCGTCTTCGTGTCGAAGGCATCAACAAAAAACTTTTTTCTGCTGTCAAATGCGGTTTGTACGGAAGTTTGGTACGCCGCTTCAACAGCGTGGAAAATCTTGCTATGAGCCTTACAGAATGTGCTATCAATGATTTTAGTCTTTTTGATGAAATTAAAATGGTAAAATCCGTAAGTTATGATGATGTAATGAAACGTTTTGATGTATTTGATGATGAAAATGCCGTTTTATCGGTAATCAAGCCTTTGGAGGACTAAAATGAGTTATAATGTTACCATTTTTGGTATTAACCTAACATTAAATCCCATTGCTTTTACCCTACCAATTGGTGGAGGATGGGACATTTATTGGTACGGCATCATAATTGCATTAGGCTTTATGCTTGCAATTATTTATGGAATGAAAAACGCTGAGCGTTTTGGTGTTAACACCGACAAAATGCTTGATGTTATTATTGTTACTACACCAATATCCATACTTTGCGCACGTACTTACTATGTTATATTTGATGGAATTAAGTGCGAAAGCATTGGAGATTTTTTTGGATTTAGCGGCAGTAGTGGTTTTTCTGGCATCGCTATCTATGGTGCCGTAATCGGTGCATTTTTGTGTGGCGCTGTTATGTGCAAAATCAAAAAAATTAAAATTCTTAATATGTTTGACCTTGCTGCTACCGCCTTTCTTATAGGTCAAGGTATCGGGCGTTGGGGTAACTTTATGAACCAGGAAGCATATGGTACTTTTACAAACAGCAACTGGTGGGGAATGACAAGCAGTCGCATTGCTATTGAAATGGGTTCTGACAAACTTGTTCACCCTTGCTTCTTATATGAATCAATTTGGTGCATTGCAGGTTTCTTTATTCTAAATTATTTTTCTAAAAAGCGTAAATTTAGTGGTCAAATCACACTACTATATTGTGTTTGGTACGGATTTGAACGCGCAATAGTCGAAAATCTACGTACCGACAGCCTAATGCTTGGCAATATTCGTATATCTGTTTTAGTTTCTGTTTTAATTTGTTTGTCATCAGCAATTGCACTCACTGTAATTTTAAAAAAGCAACGAGCTACTACAACACAAGAAAACTATGTTGAAATGTTCCGCGATGAATATGATGACACACAAGAAATTAGTGATACAAACGAGGATGATATAAATGAGTAATATAATTGATGGAAAACTTGTATCATCAGCTGTAAAAGAACGAGTTGCTGATGAAGTTAAAACACTTAAAGAAAAAGGTATTGATGTATGCCTTGCTGTAATTCTTGTAGGAAGCGATCCTGCATCGCAGATATATGTTGCCAATAAGAAAAAGGCTTGTGAGCAACTTGGCATTATTTCAAAAGAATACTTACTACCCGAAACTACAACTCAAGATGAACTTTTATCATTGGTTAACGAACTTAACCAAGATAAAACAGTAAATGGCATACTTTGTCAATTACCTCTTCCAAAAGGTCTTGATGAAAAGGTCGTAATTGAAGCTATCGATGCAAACAAAGATGTTGATGCTTTCCATCCTGTAAATGTTGGTAGAATAATGATTGGTGACTATGATTTTCTTCCTTGTACTCCAGCAGGTGTTATGGAAATGCTTTCATACTATAACATTGATGTTTGTGGTAAAGAATGCGTGGTAATCGGCCGCTCAAATATCGTTGGCAAACCTATGGGTATGTTATTACTTCACAAAAATGGTACCGTTACAATAGCTCATTCAAGAACAAAAAATCTTGCCGAAGTTACACGCCGCGCTGATATTCTCGTAGCTGCAGTAGGACGAGCTAACTTTGTAACTGCCGATATGGTTAAAGATGGCGCTGTTGTAATCGACGTGGGCATGAATCGTTTAGATGGAAAACTTTGTGGTGATGTAGATTTTGCTGCTGTATCACAAAAAGCTTCATATATAACCCCTGTGCCAGGTGGAGTAGGTCCAATGACAATCGCTACCCTTATGCAAAACACACTTACCGCTGCAAAGCGCCAAAATAATTTGATTTAGGTGATTTTTTGAAATACCGTATCCTAGCTTTAATTGTTATATTTATTTTACTTTTAGGTATAAATGTTACAGCTTCAAACTACGAATACAATATCTCAACAAGCAACGAATTTATATCTGCGCAAAACGGCAATAATCTTGATGCCGTTGCTCAAAAATTAAATATGACAACCGAAGAATTAAACAGTTTTTTTAACAAAAACGGGCTATTGTACCTTGCTGTATCTGATGATGCAAAAACCCAAATTAGATTATCAGCATTTACTGATAATTTTTCATCAGCTGCAATTGATATTGCTAACCTTGAGCAAAATCAATTAAACGAATTTAAAAATTCAGTAAGTGGAGATAACAATACTTCTTTTTTCACACAGACAAGTGATGGAAGAAAATTTATAGCTGTGAAAAACACTCTGCAAGATAGCGGCGGCGTATATACTGTAACTCAGTATATAACCATTTGTGACAGCAAAACTTTTTACCTTTCATGCTATAACGAAGGTACCGACACATCTAATGAAGTTCAATCAATTTTCGAAAGTTTTAAACTAAATTATATAGAAAAAGAACCAGAAAATTTTAATGCGCTATCACTTTTAATACTGGTAGGAATTATCGCTTTTATTTGTCTTGCACTCATAATGCTAATTGGAATTATTAAATTAAAAATTAAAGAATCTAAAGAAACAAACGATTAGTCTATTATTATGACACGAAAGTTTTATGATTGTAGATTATGTAAAAGTATATCAAAACTCTTAAAACTAAAAAAGACTCCCGATGGGAGTCTTTTAAATTTTACAATATATCTTTTAGGTAGATGTTATACATAATCTGTGCTACTTGACATCGAAGAGCGTTTCCGCTAGGTGATATTGTAGTTTCAGTTGTACCACTGATTATACCCTTTTCTATCGCCCATAGTACACAATCTTGTGCCCAGTCAGATACAGCCTTGTAATCCTTATATTTATTTTTTACGCTCGTTTTGGTGCTTGATTTATAACTTGTATCAATTCCCTTATAATTTGCATAGTTATATAAAAATCTTACAAGCTGTTCACGAGTTACATTATCCCCTACGCCAAACTTACCGTTTGCATAACCTGATACTATGTTATTTTCTGCGCCCCAGTTTATTGCGGCTTCGAAAGAGCTGCCTTCTGGTACATCCGAGAATGCACTCTTTTTCTTACCATAAGCCTCAAGGTCTACGCCCTCAAGCTTTGCAAGTATTACCAAAAAGTCTTGACGTTGAATGTTACTTCCAGGACCAAATGTACCATCACCATAACCATTAATTATACCTGCGCCAACTGCATAAGTTACTGCGTTATTGTACCAGTCACCTGCTGATGTATCTGGGAAGATTGTTGTTGATTTTTTGGTTAATCTCCAATCCAAGTTATTGACATTACTGTATTCTTCATTAAGCATTATTGTATATGTTTGCTCTGCTACAAGTGGCCAACCTTGTTTAGTGTCGTTATACTTAACAACACTTCCACGATTGTCATATACAGTTATGCTGTTAGCATTAAAACCACTTATTGTTTTGGTTGGTTTTATATTATATACACCTGTAACATCAACGCTTATTTGCCACTCGCGTGTTGGCACTTCGCGTATAGCGCCGCACTCATTACAGTCGGCGTCGTACATATCGTCGTATGCGTGAGCGCTTGGTACTCTTGTTTCAGAACAGATATTACAATTTACATCACAATAATTATCAATATAATGCCAGTTGGCATTTTCAAAATAGTAATTAAAGTCATCGACTAAAATATTTTCTTTGTTCTCTTGACTTCCTGTATACCATACATCAATAATGCTAAAACACTCTGCAAAAGCAGCATAATCTACAATTGTAATACTGCTTGGGATGGTTATACTCGTAATGTTATAACAACCACTAAACGCATACCTACCTATACTTTTAATGCTATTAGAACTTGTCACACTTGTAATGAGATTACAATCAATAAATGCTTCATTGGCTATTGTTAACACGCCTGACTTCATTGTATAGTTACCACTAATATTCGTTCTTGCTTTAATCAAGTGAGTATCTATATACAAAACATTATCGTGCCAATTGCATTCATCATTATAGTACGCTGAATTATAAAACGCATCTTTACCTATACTTGTAACACTATCGGGTATCGTTATGCCTGTAAGCTTTTTGCAATCATAAAACGCCTTTTCGCCTATACTCGTAACACCGTCGGGGATTGTTACACTTGTAAGACCGGCGCAACCACAAAACGCATTACTACCTATACTTGTAACACTATTTGGTATTGTTATGCTCGTAAGAGCTGTGCAATCATAAAAAGCACCATCGCCTATACTTATAACACTATCGGGTATTGTCGCGCTTGTAAGATGAGCATAATAACAAAATGCATAATCACCAACATTAGTGACACCGTCTGGAATTATAAGATCGGTCACAAGTTGGCTATTTAAATATAATTTTCTTGAACAATAAATTGGTTTAAAAAAATAAAGTGGATTAGAATAACAACTGTAAAAATCAATATTGCACCATGCCGCTATATCAGTTATATATACATTTTCAAGGTTGTCGCAACCACGAAATGCATCTGGACCTATACTTGCAACACCGTCACCAATTGCGATACTTGTAAGACTCTTGCAATTTTCGAACGCATAATAACCTATACTTGTAACACTGTTTGGTATTGTTACACTTGTAAGACCGGTGCAACCCCAAAACGCACTATTACCTATGCTTGTAACACTATCGGGTATTGTTATACTTGTAAGACTGGTGCAATTTAAAAACGCATAATCGCCTATACTTGTAACGTTGTCACCAATTGTTACATTTGTAAGTTTATTGCATCCATAAAACGCATATGCAGGTATTGTTTTAACATTATCACCTATGTTAACTATAGTTAATTTATTACAACCTTCAAATACAGGACCCATAATTATACAATTGGTTGCATTATAGTTTACTGTTGTAAGATATGTGCACTCCTCAAACGCATTATCACCTATTTTTGTAACACTGTCGGGGATTGTTATACTTGTAAGTTTATAACACCAACGAAACGCACCATTACCGATACTTGTAACACTGTCGGGGATTGTTACACTACTAAGCCCGAAGCACCCATCAAACGCATAACTACCTATGCTTGTAACACTGTAGGTTTTTTCACTCTCGGTTACTTGTGATGGTATAATCATAGCACCTTTGTATGATGAGTAACAATCAACCACACGCGCGGTTAATGTTTCATCATCAAACTCATAATCAAGTGGGTTTGTGTCGGCATAGTACCATGTAGCGTCTGTTAAACAAGTATTATATGAACCAATGCTGATTTTTGACCGTTGTGCGTATGACCCACCATAATATACATCCTCAAGTCCGGTGCAACGATAAAACGCATCTTCACCTATGCTTGTAACGCCGTTGCCTATTGTTATGCTGGTAAGGCCGTCACAATTATAAAACGCACTTTCACCTATACTTGTAACGCTGTCAGGGATTGTTATATTTATAAGACCCGTACAATCCTCAAATGCATAATCACCTATACTTGCGACACCGTCACCTATTGTTACACTCATAAGTCCGGTGCAATCATAAAACGTATAATCGCTTATACTTGTAACACCATCACCTATTGTTACATTTATAAGTCCGGTGCAACGATAAAACGCAAAATCATCCATACTTGTAACGCTATCGGGTATTGTTATGTTTGTAAGTCCAGTACAATTAGAAAACGCACTATCACCTATATTTGTAACACCATCACCTATTATTACACTTGTAAGACCGGTGCAATTAGAAAACGCACCACTATCTATATTCGTAACACTATCGGGTATTGTTACACTTGTGAGACCTATGCAATTATAAAACGCACCATTACCTATACTTATCACACTATCGGGGATTGTTATGCTTGTAAGTCCGGTGCATTTATAAAACGCATAAGCAGGGATTGTTTTCACATTGTTGCCTATATTAATTGTAAATAATTTACTACAACCTTCAAACACAGGAAAATCATACGACCCCATAGTTATACAGTTGGTTGCATTAAAGTTAACCGTTGCAAGTTCGATGCAATCTTTAAACGCATAACCACCTATACTTGTAACGCTGTCGGAGATTGTTACATTTGCAAGTTTGGCGCAACCGATAAATGCACCTTCATCTATTGTTGTAACACTATATGTTTTTCCACCGTCCGTTACCTGAGATGGTATAATTACAGTTACTGCGTATGGATCACAATCAATTATTCTTGCGGTTAAAGTTTCATCATCAAACTCATAAATAAGTGGGTTAGTGTCGCCATAGTGCCACTTAGCTTGTGTTAAACAAGAATTATTTGCACCAATGCTAATTTTTAAACTTTGTGCGTATGACCCGCCATAATATACATCCTTAAGTCCGGTGCAATTAGAAAACGCAAGATCACCTATGCTTGTAACACTGTCAGGGATTGTTACGCTTATAAGATTATTGCAATACACAAACGCCTGAGCACCTATGCTTGTAATGCTGTCACCAAATGTAACATTTATAAGTCCATCACAACCACTAAATGCACGGTAACCTATACTTGTAACGTTGTCACCGATTGTAACATTTTTAAGTCCGCCACAACCAGCAAATGCCTGAGCACCTATGCTTGTAATGCTGTCACCAAATGTAACATTTATAAGTCCATCACAACCATAAAACGCATAACTGCCTATACTTGTAATATCGTCAGGAATAACAAGATTGGTTACTAATTCATCATTTAAGTATAAATTTTTTGCATAGCATAATGGATTAGAAATAGAACTAGCAAATTTAATATTACACCACGAGGCAATATCTGTTATATAAACTTTTTCAAGACCGGTGCAATTACTAAATGCACTACTACCTATACTTGTAACACTGTCAGATATTGTTATACTTGTAAGTCCGGTGCAATTATAAAAAGCACCGTATGGTATTTGAGTAGCGTCAGTTATAGTAACTGATCTTAAACTAGATGGTACGTAATAGTAACGTGACAAATAACTAGAATAATATTGTTGTGTAGCGTTGGATGAACTACTATTTGAAAAACTAAATATATAACCAAACACTGCGTCTTCTGTAGCTATTGCATTTCTCGATGAACCTACAAACGGCAAAGTTATACTTTCAAGACTATTGCAACCATAAAACGCACCATTACCTATACTTATCACACTATCGGGGATTGTTATGCTTGTAAGTCCGGTGCAATTAGAAAACGCACCACTATCTATATTCGTAACACTATCGGGTATTGTTACACTTGTGAGACCGCTACAACCAGAAAATGTAGAACTACTTATACTTGTAACATTATCTGATATTGTTACACTTGTAAGACCAGTGCAACCATAAAACACATAACTACCTATACTTTTAACACTATTGGGTATAATTATATCTGTAAGTCCGGTGCAACCATAAAACACATAACTACCTATAACTGTAACACCATCGGGGATTGTTACACTTGTAAGACCTGTGCAATTATAAAATGCCTTGTAACTTATAATTGCAACTGTGTAACCACCCAATTTTGATGGTATAACAACATCACCACTAATCGATGTGTCAACACTATTTATTGTTGCCACATTATTTTCTACAGTATAAGTATAATAATTCGACGTATATTCTATCATCGCATTTGCTTTAAATGCAAACGCACCCATTGGCACAGCACAAACGATGATAGCAGCCGCTAATAATAATGATAATAATTTTTTCATAATTATCCCCTTATTTATAAATCCCCAGTATTTTTTCCGCTCTATCAATTATTTTTTCACGAAGTATAGTTGGCGAAACTACTTCAATACTGTCGGAATAGTTGGTAATCCAAGTAACAAGGCCATCACTGATTGCCGCTTTTACACTAAAATCAAATGTGGTGTCGGTAACGTTGGTAATAAAAATTCTATCGCCAAAACGGTCGGTTACCTGTTCAAGAATTTTGTTGTTACAACGAAGTTTTATTTCTTGCATATCGCCGCCAAACATACCAAACAATTTTTTAGTATAATCGGCAACATCAAACGTGTCACAATAGTCACTAACCTCGCTAAAATGACGAACATGCGCATCAAGTATTTCAACCGAATGAATACGGTCAATACGCAAGTTCATAAGATTGTCGTACTTTTCGTAATTGCCTATAAGATAGTAATAATCCGACTGCCAAGTCATAGCATAAGGGCTAACGATTCGAGTTTTTGACTCGGTAACAATTTGTCTACCCTCTTGTAAAACCTTTTTACTATATGTAAACTTTATCTTTTTACCCTCAGAAATCGCTGTATTTATTCGGTCAATATTGTAAAACAGTTCTTCATTATGGGTTTTGTTACTACTGTCGATATATATGCCGCTTATACTACGTTTTGATTGGTAGCAACTTAACATTCTGTCAAGTTTAGCGGTAAGTTCGCGAGTCTTTTTTTCACTGATAAATTTGGCTGTGCGCACAGCATCACCTAAAAGAAAAATTTCAGGCAATTCAAAATCACGACTTGCCAAAAAATAACCATTTTTTGGTACACGAGTTTGAATAATATCAAGCCCAAAATCAATAAGGCAATTAATATCATCATAAATCGCCTTGCGTTCGGCGGTTATATCATACTGAGCTAATTTTTCGCAAA
The DNA here is from genome assembly GCA_045646305.1 of Acutalibacteraceae bacterium. Lineage (GTDB taxonomy): Bacteria > Bacillota > Clostridia > Oscillospirales > Acutalibacteraceae > UBA737. The sequence goes on along the minus strand of JAZRKK010000025.1, from coordinate 31,392 downwards.
TTTCGGTAGCCGATAAAGGATGATCCTCATCGGTGAGCTCGGTAAGAATTTTAATTATGTATAAAAGTTTTATCTTTTGTCCGCGTCTTGCTTGTTTTTCTGCCATAATTTTACCGCCTTTAAAAATTCATCATAACTATATACCGCATTTAAGCAGTCTAAAAATGCATTGGCTGACATACCTTTTGGTAAATCGAGATATACCGCCAAATCATCACGTAAAAATGAACTGTTTTTTCCACCCGAAAGTCCATATTCAAAAAGCAATGTTTTAGTGATTTTTTTATCTGCTTTTTTTTGCACCTTTTCGCCTGTCAATCCACTGCGCTCAAGCGCGTTTAGTATAACCTCACTTGTCATACCCTCGACACCGAGTAAGCCTTCTTTCGATTGTTTGTCCTTACGTTTTTCTTTGCCTTTAAGCTGTGGTATATAGACATTAGTTATACTACCATCTGGACATATTTGTTTTAAATGAGAGCGTATAAGCGCACCTGCGCTATCGGAATCGGTAATAACTACGATTCCGCACTTTTGAGCAAGTAATCGAATAAGCGCACGTTTTTCGCTATCTTTAAAAATGCTAAAACCATTTGTCGCGATAATTGTTGCATCAATAATATTTTCAAGGGTTATTTTATCGTATTTTCCCTCAACAATTACCGCCTGACTTAGTTTAATCAACTGATTCACCCTTTGTAAGAATATATACAAGTTTTACCGTAAGTTGTTCAAGAACTGTACGTGGGTCGGCACCAAAGCTTTTAAGTGACTTGTCTGCCTCGGCAATACTTTCAAGGCTGAGTTGTAACTTTGTTTCATTAAACTTTTTGAGACTCAAAACAGCCCTATCAATTAAAAACAACTTATTTTTCGGATATTTAAAATCAGTTGCCATATCTGATTTTGTTGCGCCTTTAATATTGGCAGTATGCGCACGATAAACATCAACATAACTGGAAGCTACAACACTCAAAATAATCATTGGTTCAATTCTCATAAAAAACATATCATCAAGCATTTTAAGAGCAGTTGATATTTCCCCTGCAAAAATTTGCTTTACATATTCGTAAACAGAAGCATCTACAGACTTGACCGAAATTTGCTCAACAATATCTTTTGAAATATCTCCACTACCAACATAGGCGCAAAGTTTGTCAAGTTCGTTTTTAAGTGTGCTTAAATCGCTGCCTGAAATCTCAATCAAATGGCGCGCAGCAATTTCGCCAAAATTACATCCGCGCTTTTTAGCGCCATCAGAAAGCATTTTAACAAGCGCTGTTATACTACGATGATTTACCTCGGCGCATTTTCCACCTACCTTTTCAACTGCTGATAAAATCTTTTTTTCTTTTGTTCCCTTTTTTGCATCAAAATCGATATTATCAAAGCAAACAATTAAAACACATGTATCATTTGCATTTGAAAAAAGTTCAACAAAACGGTCAAAATCAGTTTTTGATGCGTGTTCAAAGTCAAAATCACTAAGCACAACGCATTTACGATCTGCCATCATAGGAAATTGATTTACAGCATCAAACACTTCTTGCAGATCGCAATCACCTTCAAAATTTTGAAGATTAAAAAACGGATCTCCATCATAAGATTTTTTTGCTAAAGTATCTTTATAGTGATTTTTCAAATATGGATCATCACCAAATATTAAGTAAACGGGCGAAAAATGTTTAGTTTGAATATCACGCCTTAAATCTTCTTCATATACTATTGGCAAAAAAATCACTCCTTTTTCTTTTTGAATTCATAAAAATACATATAACCAATAACTAATAAAGCCACCAATAATGACCAAAAGAAAGTGCTTTTAGGCAGTACCGCAACGGTTATTGGTAATTTGGCAATTAAATTAACGGTAAACGCCGTAAACTTTGAGCAAATACCCGCAATCCAAAATAAAGGATAACTTATAAATTTCATAACAGGTATTACTGATAAAATAGTAGCCGTTATATTAAATAAAAGTCCGACTGTAACGGGTAAATTAACAATTAAATTAGTGACTGGAGCCACTATAGATACATAGCCAAAAACCTTTATTGTTACAGGCAAAGTAAAAATTATTGCGAAAACAGAACACAAAATTGTGGCTAAAATTGACTTGAAAAACTTTGATGACAAATTTAGTTTTTCGGTTATAAGTCGATAATAAAATGGTACAATCCAAATTATCGCAAGTGTTGATAACACCGATAATAAAAATGATATATTAGCTATTGCAAAAGGTGTTGCAATAAGCACCGCAGTAATTGCAGTTAACAAAGAACTAAGTGAATCGTTTTCACGATTAAAAATAGGCGCTAATGAAACCACAACAAACATCGCTCCCGCTCTTGTTATGGACATTGTAAATCCACATATTGAATAAATTGTTACAACCAATATAATCGATAAAACACATCGTATATACTTGTTGTAAAAAAGCCTATCTATACACAAATACACAGCAGACATTATAATTGCAAGATGCATACCCGACACAACTATAACATGACTTATTCCAGTAGTTTTTACATTGCCTAAAAATTTATCGCTAAGCATAGTTTTGTCGCCAGTAGTAAGCGCAACTAAAAGCCCTGCAACATCTCCTTCAAAATTTGCAGAAACTTTTTTTCTTACAAAATCACGTATTTTTTCGGTAGTTCTATAATACCAACTTTTATCTTTTAAAATTTTAATACTTTCAATATTTGCTGTAGCGTAAATGCTATCACTATAATCAGAAAGCCTGTATTTATCATGTTTTTGAACAGCACTTAAAGTTATAGTGACTTCTACTATATCACCCGTTTTTAGATTAGTTTTATCATAGTCAAAAACCAAAAGTTTTACACCATTTGGAAGCTTTTTACAACTAGACTCTTTAAGTGTTATGCTGCAATATTCACCATGATCTACAACATCTTCAATCACAGTGAATTTACCAACAAGTTTTCGACCATCAAAAGTATTTATTCTACTAATTTTTACAAACTGAAAAACAAGGTTTAAAGCAAATAATAAGACTGCAAATAAAACCAAAATATATTTGTAGTTCTTTTTTAATACAACAATTAGTAGCATTATTATTGATAATACTAAAATCAATAATGCTACCAACAATGAAAAAAGTGAAATAGCCGCTACAATACTGCATATAGCAGCTGCAAAAAACATAGGTCTTTTTAAAACATTCATTATATTTGTTTTTTACCCTTACTGTTCCACTGCGACACATTTTTTAATTCTTCCATCAATGCAACATAACTTTGATGACGAGTTTTCTCAACATCGCCATTGTTTACAGCCTCAATCAATGCGCAGCCTTTTTCATTTATATGGGCGCAGGAAGTAAACTTGCAACTGTTTATGTAGTCGCTAAAATCAGGGAAACAATTAGGCAAAAACATTTTAAAATCATATAAGTCTTCTGTTGTATCAATTGATGAAAAACCGGGAGTATCAACTACAAATCCACCCTGTGCCGAGAAAATCTCGGTATGGCGGGTTGTATGGCGACCACGACCTAATTTTTCGCTTACCTCACCTGTTTTTAACTCTAATTCAGGAAAAAGCGCATTTAATATGCTAGATTTACCAACGCCTGAATTACCCGAAAAAGCGCAAACACAACCATTTATTTCCTGTTTTAATTGCTCAATACCGATATTCTCTTTAGCAGAAACAACATATGTTTTAAAACCTGCTTTAGTATATATCTTATACAGCTTGTCAAAACTGCCCATATCTGCTTTATTAAAGACAATTATAGGCTCAATATTATTATAAACCGCAAGTGCTGTAAGTCTATCAATCATAAATGTATCTGGCGATGGTGTTGAATACGCAGATACTATGAAAAGCTTGTCTATGTTTGCAACAAGCGGACGTATAAATAAATTTTTTCTTTTCTCAATTTCTTCGACTATACCATGTGTATCATCAGTTAATGTAAACTTAACTGTATCACCCACAACAGGGGAAACTCCCGCTTTGCGAAAGTTTCCCCTGGCTTTACATTCGTATACGTTACCATTGCTATTGACATAGTAAAAGCCAGAAATTGCTTTAATAAGTATACCCGTCATAATTAATCAACTTTACTTGTAGTGTTTGAATCAGAAGAATTGTTTGTTTCTTCTGAAGATGAGTTTTCTTGATTTAATGGTGGATTATTTTCAGAAGAATTATTTGACTCGTTTGAAGAGTTTGAATCTCCTGATGTGTTTTTATCACTACTTGTATTTCCTGAAGTGGTGCTTTCATTTTTAGAAGAAGTAGTATCTGTCTGACTTGAAACTTCAGGAACATATCTCTTATAGTCATTTTTCTTGCTTGTTTGAGTAGTTTTATCCTTAGAAGCATCTACCTTTATAGTAGCATATTCATAGTATTCTTCACTACTACCAAAACGAACCTTAACTGTGTACTCAAGTTCCTTAGTTGTACCTGTCATATCTTTAAATGTATAGGTAGTCTTAGCAGAAAAATCAAGTTTTTCGCTTTCACTAATCATTTTTCCATCAGCCCATATTGAAACATAGCCTGTTTTTGCATAATTAGTAAAATCAGATCTAATCGGAACACTTGGCTTATATGTGTAATTAGTAACACCAGTGCTTATATAAATCTTGATAGTTGTACCCTCAGGCACTTTATCGCTTGAATTAGCATCTGGATCTTGAGCTATAACACAATCTTTTGTCACATTTTCATCAGCAGTAAGGTCGCGTTCTTCCACTTCGGCAACAAGACCTAAATCCTCAATATCCTTAATAGCGGTTTCTCTTTTTAAACCAACAAGGTTAGGAACCTTAACTAATTTAACTGATTTTCCGGTACTTACATAAACAGTAATTTCAGAGCCTTCAGCAACTACAGTAGTAGGAACAGGATCTGTTTTTATAACTAGACCTTCCTCAACCTCATCATCAGCAACCTGTTTAATAATAGGCTTAAATCCTTTAGAATTAAGTTCTGAAACAGCATAAGCTTCTGTTTTTCCTCGTACTTCCGGAACCTTTACATTAGTTTGGCCGGTGCTTATATAAAGTATTATTTGTGCACCTTTTTTAAGTGGTTTACCAGCAGCGAATGACTGATTGCAAATTTTGCCAACTTCGTATTCATCACTAGCCTCATTTTCCCATTCAATTTCAAAAGATTGATAGTACTCATTTTGCTTTACTTCTTCAATAGTCATACCGACAAAGTTAGGACACTCAATCTCTTTTCCTGTGCTTTTAAAGAGTTTTGGAACAAAAATGATAGCCAAAATAATAATAGCAATAACCAAAGCAGAAGCAATACCCGCAAGGATTGGTATCATATTATTTTTCTCTTTAATTTCCTCAAGTTCAACATCATCATCTTCATCTACAACAGCAGATGCAGGAGTAGATGACATTAATGTATCAACAAATTTTGTTGGAGCATTATCAACAAAATATGAATAATCAAATGTAGCTTCAGGATCCTTTTTAAACTGTTCTAAATCGCAAAGCAATTCAGAAGCAGATTGATAGCGGCGTTCTGGTGTTTTTTGCATAGCGTGCATCGTTATCTGTTCAAGACCTAATGGAATTGATGGATTAATTTCAGTAGGTTGTTTTGGATCACGCTGAAGTTGCATAATAGCAACTGAAACTGCGCTTTCAGCCTCAAATGGCAACTGACCTGTAAGCATTTCATAAAGCATAACACCCACTGAATAAATGTCGGCTTTTTCATCGGTCTTTTCGCCACGCGCTTGTTCAGGGCTAATATAATGCACAGAACCTATTGCTTTATCGGTAATAGTTCTTTGCTCATTACGAGCAAATCTAGCAATACCAAAATCGGCAACCTTTATAGTACCATCAGAAAGTACCATAATGTTTTGTGGTTTAACATCACGATGAACAATACCCTTATCATGAGCATGTTGCAAACCTTTTAATATTTGAATTGTAAAATAAACGGCATCCTTCCATCTAAGGCTTCCCTGTCGTTCAATAAATTCTTTTAAAGTAATACCATCAATGTATTCCATAACTATGTATTGAATAAGATCGCCAAAGCTAACATCATAAACCTTTACGATATTAGGATGTGAAAGCACAGCAATTGCTTTTGATTCGTTTTTAAATCGGCGAATAAATTCCTCGTTAGAAACAAATTCTTCTTTAAGTATTTTTATAGCAACCGTGCGGTTTTCGACATTGTCATTTGCCTTATAAACAACGGCCATTCCGCCTACGCCAATTATCTCTTGAATTTCGTAACGTCCATCTAAACGTTTACCAACATATCTATCCATTTATAACACAATCCTTTCTATCAACAAACAACTACTGCTACGGTAATATTGTCTTTACCGCCGCCCTTGTTGGACTCGTTAATAAGTAAATCGGGTATTTTATCAATATCATTGTTTTTTACAATGTTAAAGATTTTTTGTTCAGAAACATAATTACTCATACCATCGGTACAAAGTAAAAGTTTATCATCTTTTTTAAGCTCAATTACATAATTATCACACAAAACGTTTTCCTCGACACCGAGTGCTCTTGTAATAACATTCTTTTCAGGATGTATCTTTGCTTGTTCTGGTGAAATTCTTCCAGTTTCAACAAGAGTCTGCACAACTGAATGGTCACGAGTTATTTGTGTTATTTGCTCATTAATTAAATACGCTCGACTGTCACCAATGTTACAAATTACTGCAACACCATCATGTATAATCGAAACAACAGCCGTAGTACCCATGCCTTTTAGATTTTCTTCCTTCAAAGCCAAATCATATATTTCAATATTGGCAGAAACAATAGCATTACCAACAAGTTTTATAATATCTTCAGAGTCCATAGATGGTGAGTACGAATTTACAATGTAGTGTGATATTATGTCTACAGCTGTTTTACTTGCAATATCACCAGCACTTGCACCACCCATACCATCACACACGACAGCCAACGCTGTATTGTCGGGTAATGTGTTAATGTAAAACGCATCCTGGTTAATACTACGAACTTTACCAACATCAGTTTTAGCAAAAATCTGCACCATCTATCTCCTCCTTTGTTTTCTTTTTTAATTGTCCGCATGATGCATTAATATCGCTACCAAGAGTTCTTCTTATTGTAGCATTAACACCATAACTTTCTAATTTTTTTTGAAAAGCTATAATTGCTTTTCTATCCGGTTTTTTAAAGCTATTTTCTTTAACGGGATTTGCTGGAATTAGATTGACATGACACATTATACCCTTAAGTCTAAATGCCAACTCGCGCGCATTAGCATCACTGTCGTTAACACCTTCAATCAAAGCATATTCAAAAGATATACGCCTTGTCGTTACCTTTTGGTATTCTTTACCTGCATTAAGCAAAGCATCTATATTCCATTTTTTATTAACTGGCATAGTTTTGTTTCTAATTTCATCATTAGGTGCATGAAGCGATATTGAAAGTGTTATTGGCATATTATATTGTGCCAATTTTTTAATACCACTTACAACACCTGATGTAGAAAGCGAAATATGTCGCAAACCTATATTTAACCCATTTGTGTCACTTACAAGTTTTAAAAATTTTATACTATTATCAAAATTATCTAGTGGCTCACCCATACCCATCATAACAACATTAGAAATACGTATGTTATTATCGCGCTCAGCGTAAGTGATTTGCGCCAACATCTCTGATGCTGTTAAGTTACGAGTTAAACCATAAAGACCTGATGCACAAAATTTACAACCCATACGACAGCCGACTTGAGTAGAAATACACACAGTATAACCATGCTCATATTTCATAAGCACCGACTCAATAAGCTCACCATCGTATAATTCGTAAACATACTTTACAGTGCCATCAATCTGTGACACATATTTTCTTAGTGGTTTAACATTCGCCAAGTACGATATTTCGTTTAACTGTTCACGTAATGAATTAGGTATATTAGTCATTTCATCAAAACTTTCTACACCCGACTGCAACCATTTAAAAAGTTGCAATGCTCGAAATTTAGGCTGAGACAAATCTAAAATAAGATTTGTAACCTCTTCTAAATTCAAAGAACGAATATCAAGTTTAGTTGAAATAAGATCACCTACTTTTTTGCAAAAGTGCGCAGTAAAAACCGTCACTACCATCTATATGCGGCATAAAAGTATGTTGGTATTTTAACTCATATTGGGGGTATTTGTCAAGAAAACGCTTTATAACAGCCTCGTTTTCAGACTTCCTTAATGTACATGTTGAGTACAAAATACGTCCATCATTTTTAAGATATGCCGATGCTTTTTCAAGAATTTCATTTTGAATAAGTGTTATGTCTTTATATTCACTTATATCTTTGTACTTTATTTCTGGTTTACGTCTAATAACACCAAGCCCAGAACAAAGTACATCACATAGTATTACATCAAAACTACCTAAATTTTCGTTGCATTTAGTTGCATCATTTTGAATCGCAGTAATATTCGTAATACCTAAACGAGCAGCACCTTTTTTAATTAGTTCAACACGCTTTTCATATAAATCACAAGCGATAATCTCACCTGTATTTTCCATATGTTGAGCCATTGTAAAAGTTTTTCCACCGGGAGCTGCGCATACATCAAGAACTCTGTTCAATTTACTTGGTGATAAAACACTTACTACCGTTTGCGAAGCTATGTCTTGAACATGGAAAAGTCCTTTTCTATATGCCTCGCTTTTAGTAACATCTATACCACCTATTACTTCCAAAGCATTTTCTAAAACTGAAGTTTTAGTATCTATTCCCTCATCGGACAAAATTTTACTTAAATCTTCAGCATTGGTTTTTAAGGTATTTACACGTAAAGTAACTGGTGGTGAAGATAAAGATGCTTCAAGTAATTTAGTTGCATTTTCTATACCATAATCAGAAATAAAACTATTAATAATCCATTCAGGACATGAATATCGAACACTCAACGAAGCAACATCATCGCCTTGTGGCAACTTAACCCCTTGGCGCAAAACATTACGCAAAACGCCATTAACAAATCCTGAAAGGTATTTTTGCTTTGAACTTTTAATTATTTTTACTGCCTCATTTACAGCCGCACTGTCAGGAATCTTATCCATAAACATAATTTGATACAGCGCGATTCGTAAACATTCTAGTACAACTTTATCTACCTTTTTAATAGGCGATTTTATATACTGTGACAACACATAATCAAGGGTAATTGTGCGATCTAGCACCCCATAAAAAAGCGCTGTCGCAAGTGATTTGTCTGCATTTGTCAAATCCGATTCGCTCAAAAACTTATTAAGCGTAATATTTGAGTATGCGCTCTGTCGTACTTCAAGCAAAGCGTTTAAAGCAACTTTTCTAGCATTAGCCATTATTCAACAACCGTACCTTTTGCAATTTTATGACCATTAAGCATTACCTGCGCACTCATAACCTTTGCGCCCTCAGGTTGAACAGTAACAAATTCTACCGAAGTATCGGCACATGAAATTACAAGTTTGTTATCACTATCTATTACAACACCATTCTCATTTGCTTTAAGGTTGGATTTTTTAGCTTTTATAACCTTAATACGTTTACCATTAATCAAACAAAAAGCGCATGGCCATGAATAAAATCCACGAACTGAATTACATATCTCATCAGCAGTTTTATTAAAATCAATATGCGCCATCTCTTTTTTTATAATTGGAGCATAGGTAGCGTTTTGTTCATCCTGCTTTTTGCGAGAAAGTGTTCCCTCTTTTGCTTTTTCAAGTGTTGATACCATCAAATCAGCCGACATTACAGCAAGTCGGTCAAAAAGCTCTTCAGCAGTTTCTTCTTCGCCAATATCTGTTACAACTGTTTCTAAAATATCACCTGTGTCCATACCTTCATCCATAAGCATTGTACAAACGCCTGTTTTTGTTTCACCTGTAACAATAGCCCACTGTATAGGTGAAGCACCACGAAGTTTTGGTAAAAGCGATGCATGTCCGTTGATACAACCATATTTTGGCAAATCTAAAATTTCCTTTGGAAGTATTTTTCCATAAGCGACAACAACAATTACATCAGGATTTATTTCTTTTAAAATGCTATATGCTTCACCATCACGCATACTTTTAGGCTGATACACCACAATACCGTTTTGTTCGGCTACAACCTTGGTAGGTGGAGGTGTTAAAATTTGTTTTCTTCCAACCGGCTTATCAGGTTGAGCAAAAACAGCAGCAATATCATATTTATTGTCTATAAGTTTTTGTAATGTTACAGCCGCATAGTCGGGTGTACCCATAAAAACAATACGCATTTATTTACTCCTTTTAGCGTGATCTATATACAACACACCATCAAGATGGTCAATTTCGTGGCAAAGCGCACGTGCTTTTAGTCCCTCGCCTGTTACTGTAATGTTTTCGCCAAAACGATTTTGAGCGCGAACACTTACTCTCATAGGACGAGTCACAATCTCACATCTGTCAGGTATTGAAAGACAACCCTCATTACCTGTTTGTGTTTCTTCACTTTTTTCAGTAATAACAGGGTTTATAAGCTCAATAAGTCCGTCTCCTACATCAATAACACAGTATCTACGCAATAGCCCGACTTGTGGAGCCGCAAGACCAACGCCCTCGGCAGCGTACATAGTTTCGCTCATATCATCAAGTATTTGGTGTAATTTTTCATCAAATGTAAGCTGTGTGCGACATATCTTACGCAACACATCATCGCCTATTTTTACAATATTTCTTTTCGCCATGGTAATCCTCTTTTTTAAATTATGTTTTCAGGGTTAATATCCACCCCGATATACGTATCTTTTTTCAATTTTATGTCTGTCGCAGTACGAATCATCTCACGAAAACGCGCACTGTTTTTAACTTTAATTATCATTCGATAACGATATTTGTTATTAACTTTGGGCACAGCCGCTTGAGCAGGACCCAAGATTATAAGCTTAATATCGCTGTATTCATTTTCTAGCGCATTTTGTATATTCGTAAAAATTTCATTCATAGTATCGTGAGCTATTGCTGCATCATACGACTGAACATAAACCATACAAATATCACAATATGGTGGAAAAATCATAAGTTTGCGATTTAGAATTTCTTCTTTATAAAATGCATCATAGTCCTGCATTTGAGCAAGGTTTATAACATTATTTTCAGTGTCATTAGTCTGAATTACTGCCACACCCGAATTTTCAGATCTACCAGCACGACCAACAACTTGTGTTAGCAATGAAAAAGTCCGCTCAAAACCTCTAAAATCATCGCTATACAAAGCCCTGTCAGCACCAATTACACCGACTACCGTAACATTTGGAAAATCAAGACCCTTTGCAACCATTTGTGTGCCAAGCATTATATCATATTCACCATTTGCAAAATCCGTAAGATAGCTTGAATATGAATCACGGGCGATTGTGCTGTCGGCATCAAGGCGTAAAATACGAGCATCAGGAAATAAAAGTTTTAATTCTTCTTCCAACTTTTGAGTACCAGAACCCGAAAAATGCAAAAATTCGCTTTCGCATTCTGGGCATTTTTTTGGCAATTCATGCGAAGCATTACAGTAATGACACATAAGCCTTTTATTAGCTGAGTGATAAGTAAGTGATATACTACAATTTTCACAACTTGCTACCCAACCGCATGAATTACAAGTAACATAAGTGTTATGACCTCTGCGATTAAGCAAAATTATTGCCTGTTTTTTGTTTGAAAGCGCATTTTCTATTTGTAAAGCAAGTTCACGACTTATATCCGATGCATTGCCCTCTGCTAATTCTTTTCGCATGTCAACAAGACTTACTTGAGGTAAAACAGCATTGCCATAACGCTCTTTAAGTGTAAATAATTTATAATTACCTCTAGTCGCATTGCTATAACTTTCTACCGAAGGTGTAGCCGAAGCTAAACATAAAAGGCAGTTATGATACGCTACTCTAAAACGTGCTAAATCACGTGCGTGAAAACGAGGCGATTTTTCTGATTTATAAGTGTGTTCTTGCTCTTCATCAATTATTACAAGACCAAGTTTTTTAAAAGGAGCAAACACAGCGCTACGGGTACCAATCGCTATAAGAGCTTTCCCCTGCTTTATGCGTGTCCATTCATCCATACGCTGACCGATAGACATTGCGCTATGAAAAACAGCAATTTTGCTACCATAACGTTCGCTGAAAATTTTAATCATCTGAGGTGTAAGTGCAATTTCAGGCACCATAATAATTACGCCCTCACCATTTTCAACGACCTCATCAACCAAGCGCAAAAAGACTTTTGTTTTACCACTACCGGTTACACCATAAAGCAATGCAGTTTCGCTTTTTTCTTCTTTTTGTAACTCTAGCAAACCTTCAAAAGCCTTTTGTTGTTCAGCGGTTAAAACAATATCTTCTTGCTTGAGCGGTTGGTCACTGTTATACGGCATACGGAATTCTTGTTTTTCAAAAGAAATCAATATTTCCTTTTTCTCAAGTGTATTTATAACTGATGTTGAAACACCTGTAAAATACTGTAATTCCTTAACCGAAACGCTACCTGCCACCATAACAATGTCTACAATCTCTTGCTGACGTGCAGTAAGTTTTTGAGAAATGTTATCCTCATTAACTCGAACCCATCTTCGAGTTAAATCGTTCATACGGCGTACGGGTATCTGACTTTTAGTCACAGCTTGTTTATCACACAAAGAGTGCAACACAGGTGTTATTTCACCTAAAAGTTGCTCTAGTTTTTTTATTGGCTGCTGTCCGTTTTCTTGTAAAAACATAAATACAGCCTTTTCCTCTTCATTTAAAAGCGATATGCCACAAAACTCTTCATTTACCGAATAATAATCGGTCAAATTATAGTTAAGTCCTGTCGGCAACATTGTATGAACAGCATCAAAAAAACTACAAAATGTATGATTCTTTAGCCACTCACACATTTTAATCATCTCATCGTTTAAAACAGGAGTTGTATCTGTAACCGATATAATTTTCTTGGTTTTTGGGGTGATTTCCCCCTCATGAACTTTTAAAATAATTCCCTGCTTTTTAAGATTTCCCATACCAAATGGAACGGTAACTCTACAACCTGCTTTTGCTTCAAATTGTAAAAAAGATGGTATTTCGTAAGTGTATCGCTTGTCAAAAGAGCCGACAGCGCCATCTATTACAACTTCTGCAACTAAATGACTCATGTCGACTCCCCCTTTTTTAAATAAACTAATATAACGAATTAAAGTCCCTTATCACTTGCCAATTTGTCAATAGCAATACTAACTGGCTTTTCAAGTAAAATTTGCTCTTCTTCATGTGCATCGCTTGAAAGCTTGCGAGCGCAAGAAGCGATATCCATTACAAGAGCATAACGATTTTCATAATTTTCGATAAGTTTTCCAATATTTTTATTAAGCATAATATTCAATCCTTTCTTACTTGCCTAAAACTTTATTAATTAACTTTAAATTTCGGTCGGTTCTATATTTATCAACCGAAATAATACGTACAAAATCATCAACAGCATCTTCAAGCTGGTCATTAACAACTATATAGTCATATTCAGGGGCGCGTTCAATTTCACTTAATGCTTCTTTAAGTCTTTTTTCAATAACTTCTTCGCTGTCAGTACCTCTACCGCGCAAACGGCGTTTGAGTTCTTCAAGGGAAGGCGGCATCACAAAAACGCTAACTGCACTTGGCATTTTAGCTCGTATTTGAGCCGCGCCATTAACATCAACCTCAATTAACATATCCTGTCCGTTTTCAATACACTCTATAACAGGTGCTTTTGGTGTTCCGTAATAATTACCAACAAATACGTTATGCTCTAACAATTCATCGTTAGCAATCATTTCTTCAAATCGTTCGCGTGATACAAAGTTGTATTTTTCGCCCTCAACTTCGCCCGGACGCATACCACGAGTAATAGAAGAAATTGAAAAAGCAAGATTTGACTCGCGTTCAAACACCTTTTTCATAACTGTATCTTTACCGGATCCTGACGGACCTGAAATAATATATACCCTACCTTTAGTCATCGGTAACCTCCTCATCATCAACTGCATTCTCATCACTGAGTCGGTGTGATACCGTTTCAGGCTGAAGATATGTAAGAATTATATGATCGCTATCGGTAATAATTACCGCGCGAGTTCGCCTACCGTGGGTAGCATCAATCAATGTGCCTCGCTCTTTAGCATCCTGAATAATACGCTTAATTGGCGCTGATTCAGGACTTACTATCGCTATCATACGGTTAGCAGATACAAGATTACCAAAACCAATATTTATAAGTCGCATAACGCACCTCTTATTCTATGTTTTGAATTTGTTCGCGTATTTTTTCTATCTCGGATTTAATTTCAACCACAACCTTTGTGATTTCCATATCCTGACACTTAGAGCCGATTGTGTTAGTTTCACGATTCATTTCTTGAACAATGAAATCTAATTTTCTACCAATTACTCCACCCTCATCAAGCATTGAACAAAGCGAAGCAATATGACTGCGAAGTCTAACAGTTTCTTCGGCAACAGCAATCTTATCAGCAAATATGGCTGTTTCGGTAATAAGACGTTGCTCATCAATCTGAACATCACCAATAAGCTCTTTCATTCTCGCTTCAATCTTTTCACGATATTCACGTACGGTTTGTGGTGAGCGTTCTTCTATAAAATCAACCTGTTCAAGTATAAAGTTTGCTCTTGATTTAACATCGGTTACAAGTCTTTCACCCTCAACCGCACGTGCAGCAACAAAGTTGTCGATCGCTTCACTCGCTGCTGTTGTAACAGCCGATTTTATAAGTTCTTCATCAAGGTCACGTTTTTTTACTGTAAATATCTCAGAGTTACCTACAATTGATGAAGCCTTTATATCATCCTTTAACTTATAATCCTTAGCAAATTTATGAAGCGCGGTAATGTACGCATCAGCGTACGCTGTGTTAACAGCAAGTTCAATAGACTTTGAAGAAGTATCTTCAAACTGAACGTTAAGCTCAACCTTACCACGAGAAATTTTTTGCTGACAAAGAGTTTTTAGTGTATCGTCTAAAAACTGAAAAGAACGCGGCATACGAGAACCGTATTCAAAATATCTGTGATTTACTGATTTAATCTCAACAGTAATATTAAAATCTTGTTCTGATACCTTACCTCTACCAAAACCTGTCATGCTTGTAACCATAATTTCCACCACGCATAATAATCGTATTTTATTCAATTGATTATATCAAAAAAAAGACCAAAAGTCAAATATATATTATATATTTATATATAAATAAAGTAAAAAGCACCACCTTTTCGGTGATGCTTTTATCTTGGAGCAGGTGATGGGAATTTTCCGGCGCAACGCGCCTATCGCCTCGCATTCGCTCGTTGCCACGTCAGCAAAAACAGTCCACTGGACTGTTTTTTCCGCAACACTATGGTGTTGCTCCTTCCTTGTTCGATTCCCATCTTTAAACAAAAAAATAGAAGCAACACCTTTCGGTATTACTTCTATCCTTGGAGCAGGTGATGGGAATCGAACCCACATAGCCAGCTTGGAAGGCTGGAATTCTAGCCATTGAACTACACCTGCAAATTCAACGCAAGATATAATAACACAAATTTAATTAACAGTCAAGTGTTTTTATAAATATTTTTTATGAATTTAAAACAACAACCGACATAGTAAGACACTTCGCAAAGAAGTTTCTCACTATGTCTTTTTTATAATAAAATCGACACTTTCAGTCAAGTGATATTAAAACCTTATGGTTTTAGTGATATTTTATTCTCCCTAAACTGCCAAAGGCAATTTCACTCGGCGGTAGCCGAATATAACTGCGAAGTAATATAACTCGCCGAAAGGCGAATAAAACTGGCGTTGTATCCTTACGGGTACAACGCCAATGCCGGTTGTTGTTTTTAAGTTAATATATGTTTTGTTCTATATATTTATTAAGATTATTACATCCCTGTTCCACTGTTGCTTTTGTAGCAGCATATTTTGTTGAAACTTGCGATGGTTCACAGTAAATACAGCTATAAACATCGCTACCTACATTCACACCCGAAATACCTGAATTAAGGTTATATGCTGTGTAATAAGGATTATAATTGTCGGTATTATAGTACTCATCACACGCTCTAAAGAAGAATGTTTTTGCCTCTTCGGTAAGGAACGAACTATTTAATGCGTAGTTATTAACATCAAGATATTCACGCAAGAACAATCCGCCTGCTTTAGCAGCCTTTGAGCCTGTAGCAGGGTTTTCATTACATCCTTTAAAAATACCCCATCCGCGCAAAACACCTGTAACATAGCGTTCTTCACCCTCTTCCGGAGCCGGTAAATAGTAAAACCCAAGGTCAGCATATCGGGGATGAGTTCTAAGATTACCATCTGTACGCAATGACCAAAGTGATGTTGTGGAAATTGCTGCCTGACCTGACATTATATAATTTGGACCACCCAAAAATATACTCCTATCATAGTAAGCCTGTGATATTTTTTGGAAAGCATCTGCGGTTTTGTTATTAAATCCGCTTATCATACGATTGTTGCTATCACTGCGATACACAGCGCCACCAAGCATGTGAACCAATGTATCAATTGAGCCGTATGTAGCACCATCGCAACCTTCTAATTCAGCAGTTTTCTTACCGATTTCTAAATAGGCATCCCAAGTCCATTTTCCCGTTTTATCTAATTCTTCAGGAGTAGGAACATTTGCCTTTTTTAAAAGGCTCTTTGAATAAACAACAATATCCATCTCGGTCCAGAAGTTACCAACTGTGTTACAAAGGCGTGGTGAGTAATTGTATGTCGAAAGCTTAAACATACGCTGATCCCAAATTTCATCGTTATAATTAATATCTGCTTTATCAAGCGAATCAAAATAACCAACGTAAATAGGCGCGTCACCATTTGAACGACCAACCGTAGGCGCTTTACCCGCAGCAATTAATGAACACATTTGAGCATTATAGGTATCAAGCGTACACATAACAATTTCAACATTTATGCCATATTCTTTTTCAAACTTATCAATTACGTAATCTGTACCATCAGATTTTGGATCAATAGTAGAAGCAAACAAAATGGTAGTGCCAGAAAGCGAAAGATTATCATCAACCTCGGAAGCAAATGTATTATTGTTAAACAAATTAAACATTATTTGAGCTACTTCACAGCGAAGTGCATTACCACCAGGTGAAATTGTGCTTTTGGTTTTACCGCTTATTACCTTGTTTTCCAAAGCCCAAAGTACCTTATCCTCTGCCCAAGAAGATATATACTTATAGTCGCTATATGTGTTTTTTGCATTTGTTTTGGTAATAGGTTTGTAGCTAACATCAAGCTTTTTGTATTTAGCATAGCCATACAAAAATGTTACTAACTGTTCACGAGTTATAGGATCGCCTGTACCAAAATAACCATTAACATAACCGGACACAATACCATTTTCATAACCCCAGTTAACAGCCGCTTCGTAATAACTTCCTTCAGGCACATCGCCAAAATAGGTGCTTTTATTACCATAATAAGTAAAGTCAACACCCTCTAATTTTGCAAGAATAACCATAAAGTCCTGACGTTGTATATTATCTCCAGGACCAAATTTACCATTACCATAACCACTTATAATTCCGGAACCAACCGCATAGGTAACAGCATCATTATACCAGTCACCCGATGATGTATCTGGGAAAATGGTATCGTATTTTTTATTTGTATTGACTGTTGTGTAATTTTTATCAAGATTTAAAGTATATTCCTGGTTAGCAACCAAAGGATAACCACCAAGTTTTTCGTAAAGTTTTACCTCTTTTCCATGCTTATCATACACAGAAATAGAATAACCATTGCTTGTATCACCAACAGGATTTAGTACGTATACACCCGTTTTTGAAATGGTTATTTTTTTCTTATAACCACTCGCCGCGCTGACTGATACGCTTGATGAACCCAAAGTAACTATTGGAATCATAAGAACGATTGCCAAAAAAACCGATAATAACTTTTTCACAAAAATCCTCCTTTGATATTAAATCGCTAACAAAAGCAATTTATAATATACTGCTTTCAGTATACCCACCCCCGAAAAATTTGTCAACAAAAAATCCTGTGGCAAACGTTAGTTACCACAGGATTTAAATATTATTTATTTATAATTTTAGCGCCTTTTCCGTCAACTGTGTCTGATGTTATAACAATCTCTGCAACATCATCCTTAGACGGCATTTCAAACATAAGGTCTTGTAATGTGCTTTCTATTATAGAACGCAATCCACGAGCGCCTGTTTTGTTTTTGATAGTAAGGTCAGCAATTTTTTGAAGAGCCTCTTTTTCAAAATCAAGTTTGATACCATCAAGCGCAAAAAGAGCTTGATACTGCTTTATGATTGAATTTTTAGGCTCAGTCATAATTCGAATAAGTGTATCCTTATCCATAGAATCAAGGCTTGTAATTACAGGCAAACGACCTACAAGTTCGGGAATAAGACCAAACTTAACCAAGTCTTGATGGGTTGCAAACTTTGAAAGTTGTTGCGCTTCAAGGCTTTTTGGTGACTTGACATCAGCGCCAAAACCAAGGCTGCTTCCACCCATACGGCGTTCAATTACCTTGTCGATACCATCAAACGCACCAGCACAAATAAACAAAATGTTTGTTGTATCAATTTGTATAAACTCTTGTTGAGGATGTTTTCTGCCACCTTGTGGTGGAACATTAGAAACAGTACCTTCAAGAATTTTGAGCAGCGCTTGTTGAACACCCTCGCCACTTACGTCACGTGTGATTGAAGCATTTTCACTTTTGCGTGAAATTTTGTCAATTTCATCAACGTAAATAATACCGTGCTCTGCTTTTTCAATGTCATAATCTGCCGCTTGAATAAGACGCAAAAGTATGTTTTCAACGTCTTCTCCAACATAACCTGCCTCGGTAAGAGTGGTAGCATCGGTTATAGCAATCGGCACATCAAGAATGCGCGCCAAGGTTTGCGCAAGCAATGTTTTACCTACACCGGTAGGACCAAGCATAAGCACATTGCTTTTTGCAAGTTCAACATCTAAATTTTCATTTTTATAAACGCGTTTATAATGGTTATAAACCGCTACCGCAAGTGTTTTTTTAGCATCGTCTTGACCAATTACATATTCATCAAGCAAAGCCTTAATTTCTTGTGGCTTTGGTAAAACCTTTTCAGGTTGTTTTTTGCCCTTTTTCTTTTCTTTGAATGCATTTTCATCATCAAAAAGTAAGCTAGAGCAAAAATTTATACAACTATCGCAGATATATACACCCGGTCCTTCTACGAGTCGCATTACCTCATCTTGAGTTTTGCCACAAAAGGAACAGCGTATATCCATATCCATGTCTTTAGACATTAAATATACCTCTTATCTCTTTGTAATAACCTTATCAATAAGGCCATATTCAGCAGCCTCAGCAGCTGTCATAAAGTTATCGCGTTCAGTATCTTGCTCGATAACTTCAATTGGCTTACCTGTGTTTTCTGATAAGATTTTATTGAGGTTGCTACGAGTGCGCTTGATATGGTTAGCGTGAATAATAATATCACTTGCCTGACCTTGCGCACCACCTAATGGCTGGTGAATCATAATCTCACTGTTAGGAAGCGCAAAGCGTTTGCCCTTAGCACCTGATGACAACAAGAATGCGCCCATAGATGCCGCCATACCCATACAGATAGTGCTTACATCACATTTGATATACTGCATTGTATCATAAATAGCAAGACCAGCCGAAACTGAGCCACCTGGGCTGTTGATATAAAAGCTTATATCTTTATCAGGGTCTTGACCCTCAAGGAATAAAAGCTGAGCAATGATTACACTTGCAGATGCATCATCAACTTGACCGTTAAGCATAATAATTCTGTCATTAAGCAAACGTGAAAAAATATCATAAGAACGCTCACCGCGACTTGTCTGTTCAACAACATAAGGAATTAAAGTCATATCCATAGCAAATACCTCCAATGCTTAATAGTATGAACCGAAGTTTCAAATTATAAACAATTATTCTTCTGTTTTCTTAGCAGCTGCTTTCTTAGCTTCTTTCTTTTCATCAACAGCATCAGTAATTACAGCATTTGCCTTAACAAAGTCAATTGCCTTACCAACTGCTACATCTTTTTCAACTTCAGAAGCAGGGATAACAGCCTTAACCTTGTCAACCTCTACGCCGTAGCCTTCAGCAATTTTAGCAAATTCAGCTTCAACAGCTTCTTCATCAGCCTTAATACCTTCAAGCTCAACAATCTTTTCAAGAGCAAGACGATACTTAACCTGCATTTCAGCTTGTGGACGGAATGTTTCACGGAACTGTTCGATTGTGCTACCTGTATACTGGAGATACATATCAAGGCTCATACCCTGTGACTGTAAGCGATAGCCAAATTCTTCAACTGACTGATTAAGGCGATTTGTGAACATAGCTTCAGGAATTTCACCCTTAATGCCATCAACGATCTGCTGAACAAGAATGTTTTCAACTGCTTCTTCAGCTGCCTTTTTCTTGCGTTCTGTTGCCTTTTTCTTAAGGTCAGCTTTAAGTTCTTTAAGAGTATCAAATTCACTTACATCCTTAGCAAATTCATCATCAGCTGTTGGAAGTTCGCGAAGTTTAATTTCGTGAAGTTTTACCTTGAATACTGCTGGTTGACCTGCAAGATCCTCTGCGCCGTATTCTTCTGGGAATGTTACGTTTACGTCAAATTCATCATCAATGTTTTTGCCAATGATTTGATCTTCAAATCCTGGGATAAACTGACCTGAACCAAGTTCAAGTGAGTGACCTTCAGCCTTACCACCATCAAATGCAACGCCATCTTTAAAGCCTTCAAAGTCGATTACAACTGTATCGCCTTTTTTAGCAGCTCTGTCTTCAACAGATACCATACGTGCATTGCGCTCTTGTAAAGATTTGATTTCAGCATTAACTTCAGCTGCTTCAACTTTAACAAGTGGACGTTCAGCTTTAAGACCCTTATAAGCCTCAAGCTCAATTTCAGGATAAGTAGTAACGCTTACCTTGAAATCAACACCATCTTCTTTAGAGATTGAAACGAGTTCAAAATCCATTTTGTCATCGATAACCTTAAGACCTGACTCGTTAATAGCAGCCTCAACAGCATCAGCGTAAAGAAGATTAAGTGCATCTTCAAAGAAAACTTCACTACCATAACGAGCTTCGATCATAGCAAGTGGAGCTTTACCAGGTCTGTAACCAGGAATTGTAATCTTTTTGCCCTCTTTGCGATAAGCCTGTTTAATTGCCTCGCGGAACTGTTCGCCATCGATAACAATTTCAAGTTGATGACGATTGGTTTCAATTTTTTTAGTTTCTTTTAAAGTCATTTTTAATATACCTCCGTACGAAGTCCATAAGACTCCATATTAAATTAAACTGATTATACCATAATTTGAGAAAAAATCAAGGCTTTTTACTGACATATTTACCCTAAAAAGGCAAAAAATCTAAACTTTTTCAAACATTTGGCATTTTGCTACAAATTGAGGCGTAAAATCAACAGCATCTGCTGCGACAAGCCTTAATTTTATGCCATCATATTCATTTACTATGTTGTAAATACCTTTGCCGTGAATATGTCCATAATACACACACTCAATATTATATTTTTTTAAAACAGCCAATATTTCCTCGCATACATATTCTGCGTATGCAGGTGGATAATGAAGAAAAACTATTGGTGTAGCACCTATTTCCAAAGCGGATTTTATTGATGTTTCAAGTCGAGATGCCTCACGCAAAACTACTTTTTGGTCGTGTTCACCTGTTCCGTCATATATCCAACCGCGTGTACCACAAATTGCTAATTTGCCATCAGAGTAGCAATTATTATGCAAAATTTGTATTGTATCAAATTTATTTTCAGCCAAAAATTCTTTTATTTTATTAGCAGTGCCCCACCAATAATCATGATTACCTTTTAAAATTATTTTTTTACCAGGTAAATTGTTAATAAACTCAAAATCGGGTTTTGACTCTGAAAGTGAAATTCCCCAAGAAACATCTCCCCCAATAACAACTGTATCATCTTCGTTTACTAATTTTTTCCAATTTTTTTGAAGTCTTTCGACATAATTGTCCCATCCACCGAAAATATCCATTGGTTTGTTTGCACCAAGCGGTAAATGCAAATCGGAAATTGTAAATAAATTCATATCAGTGATTCACCTACCTTTGTATAATTTTTAGAAAGCAACAAATAATATAATTGGCTAACAGCCAAGAAAGGAAGTCATTTTAAAATGGATATGAAATCAGCTTGTAAAACAGAAAATTGCATTAAATGCAGCGTTAAAAACTGTGTCCACCACACCGAAAACGATTCTTGCTCAGCAGGTTGTATTCAGGTTGGTAACTGCACAGCAGCAACATGTAGCGAAACATGTTGTGACACTTTCAAAGCAAGACAGTAATCTTGCAACAATATCCGACTCGATACGAGTCGGATATTATTTTTTTAATCAATTTTTAAACATTTACAAACAGCAGCGTACATATCGTTTTTATCATAAATATCCTTGAAACGAGCAGTAGCATTTTTAAGTTCTGCAAGTGGCATTGGAACTGTTGTACGAGTAAGTTCTGAAAGCGCATCTACTGTATCAAATTCACTGTTTGGTATTTCGTTTGAAATAGCCGACAATACGCTTTTTGCAAACTTGTATGGTGAAGCAGTTGAAGCAATAAGTACAGGGCGATTATCACCTGTGTTTTTGATATATTGCTCATAAGCGTTTACAGCAACTGCAGTATGAGTATCGCACAAATAACCATAACTATCAAAAGTGTTTTTGATAGTTTCGAGTGTGCCATTATCATCACAGCAAGCACCATAGAAAAGGTTTTGCAATTTAGAAAGAACAGTATCTGTTACTTCAAATTTACCATTAACAGCAAGCTGGGATTGAATATCAGCAATGTACTTATCATCACCATCAGCAAGTATATAAAGCATGCGCTCAAGATTGCTAGAAATTAGTATATCCATAGATGGTGACATAGTTGTATAAAACTCGCGATTACGATCATAAACGCCAGTATTTATAAAATCGGTGAGAACCTTATTTGCATTTGATGCGCAAATAAGTTTATTAACCGGAACACCCATTTCTTTTGCGTAATATGCTGCTAAAATATTACCAAAATTACCGGTAGGAACTACTATATTAAATCCGTTTGACAAATTGTCTCCCTTAGCTAACATATCACAGTAAGCAGAAATATAGTATATAATTTGTGGTACTAGTCTACCCCAGTTAATAGAGTTTGCCGAGGAAAACTCCATACCATTTTGCGCTAAAGTTTCTTTAATTTTAGCATCGGTAAATATCTTTTTAACGCCTGATTGAGCATCATCAAAATTACCCTTTATAGCGCAAACATGTACGTTATTACCCTTTTGTGAATCCATTTGAAGTTTTTGCATCGCGCTTACGCCTTCACTTGGATAAAATACAATAATTTCGGTATTTTCTACATCCTTAAATCCTTCAAGTGCAGCCTTACCAGTATCACCCGAAGTAGCAACAAGAATAACGGTTTTTTTGCCATCAGCTACTTTTTTTGTAGATGTTGTAAGCAAATAAGGCAAAAGCTGAAGCGCTAAATCCTTAAAAGCGCAAGTAGGACCATGCCATAGTTCTAATATATTGATGCTATCGCCAAGTTGCGCAATTGCAGCAGGTTTTTTATCATCAAAACTACCTGTATACGCACCATTAACACAAGATGCAATTTCTTCATCAGTAAAATCAGTAAGATATTTTTTTAATACAAACTCTGCCTTACCCTTATAGTCAAGTTCTGAAAGTTTTAAGAAATCCTGTTGAGATAATTGTGGTATGCTCTCTGGCACATAAAGTCCACCCTCGGTAGAAATACCGTGAGCAATAGCAAAAGCTGATGAAACCTTAACAGTATTATTTCTTGTGCTAACGTAATTCATTGTTCTTCCCCTTTTTTATTTAAAAAAATTATATGCATTTTCAAAAAATATTTTATTTAAAATATTATCATTTATTTTTCGTGATTTTAAGTATTCATACAGCGATGGTACCAAAGAAATATCCGAAAGTTCTTTACTCATAACACCGCCATCAAAATCAGAGCCTATACTCAAAAAATCCTCATATCCCATATCAAGAATATGAAAAATGTTTTTGTATATGTTTTCAAAAATATCTCCTTGCCCCAAAAAGTCAGGATAAAAACAAAGTCCAAATATTCCGCCCTTTTGTACAAGCGCTTTAAATTGGTCATCATCAATATTTCTTCTATGATTATTTACATAATTTAAACAAGAATGTGTGATTATCGGCGTTTGTGAAAGTTCTAAAGCATTGTAAAAACTTTCTTTATTAAGATGAGCTAAATCAACCATAATATCAAATTTGTTAAGCTCTTTTACTACATCTTTTCCGAAATCTTTAAGACCTACTTTAGTATCAGCGCCACCTGCAATTTGGTTTTCGCCATTCCAAGTCAAAGTAAGCGCACGTATACCATCATTACGCATTACCTCAATACGACTTAAATCATTTTCAATTAAAATTCCACCCTCAACGGTAAAAATAGGTTTTAAATTTTTAGGTTTTTCTTTTAATTGCAACTTGAAATTTTCAAGGGTTTTTTTATAGTATTCAAATGGATTTTTTGTTCCATCTTTAATGAAAATTGCAAAACATTGATGCCATTCATCAAAAGATTTCGCTTTATCAGCGGTTACATCAAGACTATTATCTGTAAACGTTAAATCATCACGATAACAACGGTAAGCAGTATCACAATGCAAATCAAAGAATTTCATAAAATCACCCTAAAAAGCATTTTTAATGTAATTTAACTCAAATTGAAAATTTTCATCTTTCTCATCTATCACAACAACTTCTGCTACATCTATTCTTGGTGGCAAAGTTGTACGAAGTCTGCGCATAAATGTTTGCGCAGCATTTTTGGTGCGTTGTTGTTTTGCAAAATCTACTGCCTCAACACCGCTTACAAGCGAATTCTTATGTCGGGTTTTAACCTCGACAAATGCTATACACTCGCGATTTTCCGCAACTATATCCAACTCGCCAAATCGACTGTCTCGCCAATTTCTTTTAATTATTATATAGCCTTTAGACTTCAAATAATTCGCAACAAAATCTTCCCCCGCCTTACCCACTAAAGCGGAACGTTCATTACCCGAGTACATTTTTAAGAAATGATAGGCGGTGAATTTCACATACGCCGTGCTGTTTTATTGCTTCATAATGAGCCTTTGTTCCATAACCTTTGTGTTTTGAGAAAAGATATTCAGGATATTTTTGGTCATATTCCATCATCAATCTGTCACGTGTTACCTTTGCCAAAATTGAAGCCGCAGCTATTGAATACGATTTTGAATCACCTTTTACCACGGTTTCGCAAGGAATTTTTATACCTTTAGGCACTCGATTACCATCAATAAGGGCAAAATCTGCCTTTAATGAAAGTCCCTCGATTGCGCGATTCATTGCAATATATGTAGCTTCTAAAATGTTATATTCTTCAATTTCTTCTAAAGTACCATAAGCAATACTAAAAGCTAATGCCTTTTCAACTATTATATCAAAAAGTATTTCTCGCTTTTTCTCGCTTATTTTTTTAGAATCATTAAGACCTTCTATAACACAATCTCCCGGCAAAATAACCGCTGCTGCACATACAGGACCGGCAAGTGGTCCTCTACCTGCCTCATCAACACCACAAACATATTTAAAGCCTTTTGCTAAAGCTTCATTTTCATAAGAAAAATCAGGCACTACTATTCAACCCTTTCAAGAGTAATTTTGCCTATTTTGCAATTTCTGTATTCTTCCAAAAGCATTGCTGCTGCTCTCTCGGTGTCTGTTTCGCCACCTCTTATCATCATACCACGTTTTTTACCCAAAAGACAAAGCGAATCATAGCTATCCTCCGGAAACTCGGTTATTTTATACCTTTCCTCAAGCAATTCTGGATATAGCGGTATTAGCAATTCCAACAAACGCATTGCAAGTAACTCGGTATCAATGATTCTATCGGTTACAGCGCCTGTAAACGCAAGATGTTCACCGACAGTATTATCCTCAAATTTAGGCCATAAAACACCAGGAGTATCAAGAAGTTCTAATTCTTTATCAATAGTAAACCATTGGTTACCTCTAGTAACACCCGGTCTATTTTCAACCTTAGCACGACCACCACCTGCTATACGATTGATAAAAGAGGATTTACCAACATTAGGTATACCTACAATCATAACTCTCAAAGGTTTACCAACCATTCCTTTTGCACGATATGATTCTAATTTATCAGCCAAAACAGTTTTTACAGTATCTTTAAAAGCGTTTATACCTTTACCATTTTTGCAATCGATTGGTATTGCATAAATTCCTTGTGATTTATAATATTCTATCCACTGTTTTGTTGCAGATTCATCTGCCATATCACATTTGTTAAGTAATATTAAGTGTGGCTTATCTCCAATAATTTCTTTAAGTTCGGGATTTCTACTACTAATTGGAATACGAGCATCAACTATTTCAGCAACTGCATCAATCAGTTTTAATTGCTCCGAAATTTTACGGCGTGTTTTCGCCATGTGACCCGGAAACCACTGTATTGTTTGTACGTTATTATTGCTCATCTATCTTACCCATCTTGTTTAGCGGAAATACTCTGTATACCGCATGGCCTAAAATATATCGTGTATCTATCATACCATATTCGCCAATACGTGAATCACGGCTATCAAGTGACTCATTTCGATTATCACCTAAAACAAAAACGCATCCTTCGGATACTGTTACTGGGAAATCTATATCACCCATATGGTTTGTTGGTGTACGTGTATAAGGCTCATCCAAAGCAATACCATCAACAAAAACTATGCCTTTTTCAAAATCTATATCAACCGATTGACCTTCAAGAGCTATAATACGTTTAATAATCGGTGTGTTGGTAGTGTTCATGGTAAAAACGCTGTTTTCCTTATTACGTGAAATGACAACAATATCGCCAACCTTTGGCTCATAAAACAAATTTGAAATTATAACTCGTTCGCCATTATGCAAGGTATCTAGCATCGAATCACCATCAATAGTAGCTATACGAAACAAAAAGCTAAAACATAACACCACAGCAAGAATAGCATGTACCAAAACTTCAATCCAATCAAAGACATCTTTTTTGGTTTGCAAATTAGAATCATTATTTTCTAATTCTTCATCACCAACAACTTCCTGCGAAGACATAATTTCATTGTTATCCATACTTAACACCACCTAAATAAAAATACAGCAAAGGGGACAAGGCTACGCCCCGTCCCCCACTCTTTAAAGTCAGATTAACCGATAAGTTCCTTAACCTTTGCTGCCTTACCAACGCGATCACGTAAATAGTAAAGTTTTGCACGGCGAACACGACCCTTACGTACGAGTTCAACCTTAGCAACGATTGGTGAATGAACTGGGAATACACGTTCAACACCAACACCGTAAGATACGCGGCGAACTGTAAAGGTTTCAGCAATGCCACTGTTATTCTTAGCAATAACAGTACCTTCAAAAACCTGAATTCTTTCTTTTTCGCCTTCTTTGATTCTTACGTGAACCTTAACTGTGCTACCGATTAAAATTTCGGGAGCGTCGGCTTTGAGCTGAGAAGCAACTAATTCTTTAAGTGCGTCCATCAAATTTTCCTCCTTAAATTTTTTCAGACGTTCATTCACAATATATGCCAGAGGACCATCCGCTTCAATGTCGATTTTTCGGCATTAAACCCACCTTTTAAGGCAAGGTGAAATCAAATGCTCGAATATAATACCACAACTCTTGCCAAAAATCAAGTGTTTTTTTACAAAATTTTATCAAGAAAAAGCAATATAGAAAACTTTTAAAAATTAACTGTTGACAAAACACCCCATTTAGTGCGATAATATGCTTGGTATTTTATGTACATATATTATATGTGCTCGACTGTGAGGTTTCTTTAATGCGTGTAATTACTGGTTCTGCCCGTGGCAAACGTCTTGTTACCGTACAGGGCAATGATATTGTTCGTCCTACTGGCGAAAAGGTTAAAGAAGCGCTTTTCAGTTCAATTCAGTTTGATATTGAAGGTAGACGTATACTTGATTTGTTTGCAGGTAGTGGTCAGCTTGGTATTGAGGCATTAAGTCGTGGTGCCGAAAATGCTGTGTTTGTTGATATTAACGATGCTTCTCTAAAAGCTATAAAGCAAAACCTTGACAACACTGGCCTTAGCGAAAACGCTACTGTTTTTAAAAGCGACTATGCTACTTTCACTCTTAGATGTACACAAAAATTTGATATTGCTTTTTTAGATCCTCCATACCAGGCTGGAATTTTAGAAGATGCAGTTTCAAAAACAGTTCCTATTATGAGTGACTTCGGCAAAATATTTTGTGAACATCCCCTTGAACTGAAATTGCCCGAAAAAATTAACGGATTTGCAGTTATTAAGATTTATCGTTATGGTAAAACACTTGTAACTGTTTATGCAAAGGATGTGGCAAACGATGAGTAAAAGAATTGCCGTATGTCCCGGCAGTTTTGATCCTATTACCATGGGTCATCTTGATATAATCACTCGTGCCGCTGCTATGTTTGATGAATTGATTGTAGTTGTTATGAACAATGATAAAAAGAACTACACCTTTTCCCCTACCGAACGCACGGAAATGATTATTAAAAGTGTAAGTGATCTACCAAACGTACGAGTTGATTTATACGATGGTTTACTTGCTGACTATGCTGCACAGCAAAATGCTTGTGCAATTATAAAGGGTCTTCGCGCTATGTCTGATTTTGAATATGAATTTCAGATGGCGCTTACCAATAAAAAACTTAATCCAAATGTAGAAACCTTGTTTCTTACCACAAGCGCTCAAAATATGTATTTGAGTTCAAGCATGGTAAAACAGATAGCCGGTATGGGCGGAGATGTCAGCGATTTTCTTCCCGAGGTTATCCACGATGATGTTTTAAAAAGAATATCGTCTAAAAATTAAATTAGTATTAAATAAATCACGGAGGATGAATTGAAATGACACTTGACGAATTACTAGAACAGTTTGATGAGGTGCTTGATAGCGGCATCAAGATTCCAGGCAAAAAAACAGTAGTAGATGTTGAAAAACTTCGCGCAGTTGTTGACGATATCCGTCTTAACATTCCAAGCGAAATCAAACAGGCTCGCGGCATCGTTGCTGACCGTGCTGACATTATAACAACAGCTAAACGTGAAGCTGATGGCATCATTCGCTCTGCTGAAGAAAAAGCAAAAGCAATGGTAGCTCAGGAAGAAATAGTTAAAATGGCTCAAGAAAAAGCTGCTGAAATTATTTCTAACGCACAAGGCAAAGCAAAAGAAATGCGCCGTGCAGCACAAGACTTTGTTGACGACATTATGCGCCGTGCAGATGAAGGTCTTACAGCTAATCTTGGCGAAATTCGTAAAACTCGCGCTGCTCTTAAACAACAAACACCTGTTGCTAAATAATTTATTTGTATTTTTGACCATAGGCTTAAATAACAAGCCTATGGTCTTTTTTGTTTTAAAAAACAAATCCCTGCTTAAACCAAGCAGGGATTTATATTATTTTCTGTAATATGTGTAGTATGCTGTAACAACATCATATTTACCCGTAACGGAGTTTGGACCCTCAACTGTGACACCATCACCACTCATAAGCAAATAATACTTAGAGTCAATTACAGGACACACAAAAACATCAATTACGCCACAAATTATACGAATATTATCGTCTACAACGGCTATTCTACCAGCTTTTCCTATAATATCATAGTTTACTGTACCATCATCACGCTCTACTCGTTTTGTAACATATTTTACTTCTCTACCATCAAAAGTTTTTAGCAGAGTTTCGTTTTTGTTCTTTTTCTTAAAAAGTCCCATTATTCAACAACAAACTTTATAATTACTTTTTTGCCTTTTTTAACAATAATACCATCAGCAAAATCATCAGGTGTGAAAGACTGAGAAGGATTGGTTGCTTTATCGTCACCAACCGATACACCACCTTGTGTTACAAGACGGCGAGCTTCACCATTTGATGCTGCCATACCACCTTTAACCATAACAGATAAAAGGCCTATTTTACCATCAATAAAATCACCAGCTGTAAGTGTTACCGTAGGCATATTCTCATGAGAACCTGCACCCGCAAATACAGCACGAGCAGTTTCTTGGGCTTTGTTAGCCTCTTCTTCGCCATGAACAAGTTTTGTAAGTTCGAAAGCAAGAATTTCCTTAGCAGTATTAAGTTGGCTGCCTTCCCATGAATCCATTTCATCAATCTGTTCAAGTGGTAAAAATGTAAGCATACGAATACATTTAAGAACATCCGCATCGCCAACATTACGCCAATACTGATAAAAGTCATAAGGTGAAGTTTTATTTGGATCAAGCCATACAGCACCGCCAACGGTTTTGCCCATCTTTTTACCTTCTGAGTTAAGAAGTAAAGTAATGGTCATAGCATGAGCATCTTTACCAAGTTTTTTACGAATAAGTTCGGTACCACCAAGCATGTTAGACCACTGGTCGTCACCACCAAATTGCATATTGCAACCATATTCATTAAACAAATGATAAAAGTCATAAGACTGCATTATCATGTAGTTGAACTCAAGGAAAGAAAGGCCCTTTTCCATACGTTGCTCGTAGCAACGAGCGCGAAGCATATTATTTACTGAAAAATGTGCGCCAACTTCACGAAGCATATCGATATAATTAAGCCCTAATAGCCAGTCAGCGTTGTTAACCATTATTGCTTTGTCTTCACCGAATTCTATGAAACGCTCCATCTGCTTTTTAAAGCAATCACAGTTGTGTTGAATTGTTTCAGCAGTCATCATACTTCTCATATCGGTTCTACCAGATGGGTCACCGATATATGCAGTACCACCGCCAATAAGAACAACAGGTTTATTACCTGCCATTTGTAAACGCTTCATAAGACAAAGTGCCATAAAGTGGCCAACGTGCAAACTATCAGCAGTAGGGTCAAATCCGATATAGAAAGTGGCTTTACCATTATTAACCATTTCTCTAATTTCTTTTTCATCTGTAACCTGCGCTATAAGACCGCGGGCTATAAGCTCTTCATAAATACCCATTTTATTTTTTACTCCTATCAAGCAATTCCTTTGCGGAATTGTATAAATTTTCAGTTAAATCACTACCCGACATAATACGGGCAATTTCAGCAATCTGTTGCTCATAATTAAGTGTTGTAACACTTGTATAAGTACGGTCATTAGATACTTTTTTCTCAATAAGCAAATGATTTCGAGCGTAGGCTGCTATTTGCGCCAAATGTGTAAC
>JAZRKK010000024.1:0-8640 GCA_045646305.1 Acutalibacteraceae bacterium | reverse complement strand
GTTGAAAAGTTTTTTTCTGGTGGCGAATTAAATCCTGAATCAAATGTTCAATTTGGCGAAGGTGGGGCTGGTACTTTTTCGGATGGAAAGCTTAATAGTGGTATTAAAGATATCCGTTGTCGTACAGTGCTTGAGGCCTTTTATCAGTTTGGAGCACAAAAAGACATTCTTATTGATGCAAAGCCTCACATTGGTACTGATGTTTTAAAAAGCGTTGTTAAGAACTTGCGAAACGAAATAATATCACTTGGTGGAGAGGTAAACTTCAACTCTAAATTAGATGGTTTGTTTTTTGATAATAACAAACTAACCGAAATATCAATTAATGGTAAAAAACAAAAATGCGAATATTTATGTCTTTGTATTGGGCACTCTGCGCGCGATACGTTTAAACTACTTCTTGACAGTGGTTTTGAAATGCAGAGAAAACCTTTTGCAATGGGTGTTAGAATTGAACATTTACAAAGTGAAATCAATAAAGCGTTATATGGAGATTTTGCAAATCATAAATCACTTAAAGCTGCTGATTATAAGTTAGCGGTACATTTACCTAGTGGGCGAGGTGTTTATACATTTTGTATGTGTCCTGGTGGTGAAGTTGTCAATGCTTCTAGTGAACAAGGCGGTCTTGCTGTAAACGGTATGAGCGAAAGTAGGCGTGATGGTATAAATGCTAATAGCGCATTACTTGTTGGTGTTAATCCCGATGATTTTGAAGGCGATGATGTATTGGCGGGTTGCGAGTTACAAAGACGAATAGAGCAAAAGGCATTTTCTATCGCTAACGGTGTTGTACCTATTACAACGGTTGGAAAATTTGTTTTTGGTAACTCAGAACAGTTAGGCGCAGTAAAACCAACGATAAAGCCAAACTACACTTTTGCTGATTTTAGTGATATATATCCAACTTTTATTGTGGAGTCGCTAAAAGAAGGCATTGTACAAATGGATAAAAAAATCAGCGGCTTTGCATGTCCTGATGCTGTTTTAACAGCTCCAGAAACACGTAGTTCATCACCGATAAGAATAACACGAGGTGAAGAAGGGGAGTCAGTGACTTATAAAGGTGTGTATCCTTGTGGTGAGGGTGCCGGTTACGCAGGCGGCATTATGTCAGCAGCTGTTGATGGAATCAAAACTGCTGAAAATATAATCAACTCAATAATTAACTTATAATTTCAGTAGTTCAAACTGCACATAAACTTAATTTGTACTTTAAAAAAATTGTCAAAATAAATAAATTTATAAAAAATCGTTTATTTTTTAACAAAATACTTGCAAAATTAAAACAAATAGGGTAAAATAGCCTTTAGAAAATTTTTTAGGAGGAAATTCCAATGGTTAAAGTTGCTATTAACGGATTCGGCCGTATCGGTCGTCTCGCATTCCGTCAAATGTTTGGTGCTGAAGGCTACGATGTTGTAGCTATCAACGACCTTACAAAGCCATCAATGCTTGCTGCTCTTCTTAAGTATGACACAGCACAGGGTGGCTACTGTGGTTACATCGGTGAAAATCTTCACACTGTATCTGCAGATGATGAGGCTGGTACCATCACTGTTGACGGCAAAACTCTTCAAATCTATGCAAAGGCTAATGCTGCTGAGCTTCCTTGGGGTGAGCTTGGTGTTGACGTAGTTCTCGAATGCACAGGTTTCTACTGCTCAAAAGACAAGGCACAAGCTCACGTTGATGCTGGTGCTAAGAAGGTTGTTATTTCTGCTCCAGCAGGTAACGATCTCCCAACTATCGTTTACAGCGTAAACGAAGATATTCTTACTGCTGATGACAAGATCATCTCTGCTGCATCATGCACAACTAACTGTCTTGCTCCTATGGCTAAGGCTCTTAATGATTATGCTGCAATCCAGAGCGGTATCATGAGCACAATCCACGCTTACACTGGCGACCAGATGATTCTTGATGGTCCTCACAGAAAGGGTGACCTTCGCCGTGCACGTGCAGGCGCTGCAAACATCGTTCCTAACAGCACTGGTGCTGCTAAGGCAATCGGTCTTGTAATTCCTGAACTCAATGGTAAGCTCATCGGTTCTGCACAGCGTGTTCCAGTTCCTACCGGTTCTACAACAATCCTTACTGCAGTTGTTAAGGGTGCTGACGTAACTAAGGAAGGCATCAACGCTGCTATGAAGGCTGCTGCTAGTGATTCATTCGGTTACAATGAAGATGAAATCGTTTCTTCAGACGTTATCGGTATGCGCTATGGTTCACTCTTTGATGCTACTCAGACAATGGTATCAAAGATTGGCGATGATCTCTATCAGGTACAGGTTGTTTCTTGGTATGACAACGAAAACAGCTACACAAGCCAGATGGTTCGTACAATTAAGTACTTCGCTGAAATCTAATTTGAATTTAGATAAATTAAAAGCTCTGCTTAACAAAGCAGAGCTTTTTTATTTGTTTAAAATATTTTCAACTGCGGTTTTTAAATCTTCATAGTGAAGTGATTTTACAAATATTTCTTGAATGATTCCTTTTTCATCGATTATTACGGTATAAGGATATGTAATACTACCACCAAGATTTAAATAGTATTTACCATTAATCGTATCTGTTTCATGAGGTATATCATTTGCAAAAATTATATTGCTATTAGGATAATGCGTTTTTACATATTCTGGTGCAGTTTCTTTACTTGCGCTTGAATGAACTGCTACAACAGTAACGGTATCCTCGTATTCAGTTGCTATTTGATCAAAATAAGGTAATTCGGCAACACACGGATTACACCAGGTGCCCCAAAAGTTTATTATTGTTATTGTTTCAGTTTTTGCAGGATCTATTGTGTTTTTGCTGACACCATTAGGTGTTACAATGGGTAAATCTGCGCCATAACACATATTGCCAATTTCTGTACCATAACTAACTTTATTTCCACTATCAATCCAATAATATACAATCGATGTTGTAAGTACTGCAATCATTAAAATTGCTGATATTGTTCGAGTTATCAAACGTGTTTTTTTGTGAGTTTTTATATCATCAGCTGGAATATTGTTGGTATTTTTTTTGATGCCTTTCCAAACAATTGCATCTGTCGGACAAATATCAATACATTCTCCACAACTTATACACTCGCTATCACCAACATGTGAAATATCCATCTTACATTTGTTTTTGCATAGGTTACAGTTTACACATTTATTGTTATCTAATTTAATGCCAAAGATTGAGATTTTATTAAACAATCCATACAATGCGCCGAGAGGACAAATAAAACGACAAAACATTCTAAAAATAAATATACAAGCAACGACAATGCTAATCAGTAGCATAAATTTCCATGTAAAAATTGGGCCTAACATTGAGAAATAACTGTCATTAACTTTGTTTGCCAAAAGACTCAATCCGCCTTCAAGCGTTCCTGCTGGACATATATATTTACAAAAAGCTGGGAAGGGCGTATCACGAAAGGCATAAGCAATAGGTATTATAAAGACAAACACAACTAAAATTAAGTATTTTAAATACGAAAGAACTTTTGTGAAACGATTTTTCTTTAATTTTGGTGTTTTGATTTTGTAAAGCAATTCTTGAATTAGGCCAAATGGACAAAGCCAACCACATATCATACGACCAAACAAAATACAATAAAGTAGAAGTATGCCGCCAACATAAAAGATAGTGCTTTTATTTGCGCTAAAAGAACCTTGTAAAGAACCTAGTGGACACGCTCCTACTGCGCCCGGGCAAGAGTAACAATTAAGTCCTGGTATACATGCAACTTTTGTATTGCCCTGATATATGCTTCCTTGTACAAAGCCTTTTAAATTTGCATTAAATAATAAAGCCATATAAAGCTGAATTATTTTTCTTCGTGTGGGTTTTAAGGATTTAATCTTGTTAATAAATTTATTCATTTTAGCACCCCTTAACCCAAACCAATACATTCAGTGCAAATATTGATAGCTTTTGTAAGAACATCCGCATATCCACCAAAACATGCACCAAATATTAAAGCAATAACGGCAACACCTAAAATAACAAGTCGTATTACATTTGTGTTTTTGTTATCAACGCTAGTGTTTTCGTTTGTATGTTTTTTGTTAGTAATCTTTACATGTTTTTTAGTTGGTGAAATAAATTCCCAAATAATATCACCAACAATAAATGCCAAGCAAATAAAGATAGGTATATTTATTTTTGAAAAAACATTGTTAACTATTTCTCTCGAGTAACCATTTCCTTGATAATAAATTGAAATGCAGCCTATTATCAAGCAAATACCAGCCAAAAAAATTGAAATACTAAGTAAAATTTTGTATATAAGACGTAGTCGAATAATACTATTTTTTATCATATTTTGAAACCTCTCAAAAAAATATATTTAAAGTATAACACGGGTGCGTAAAAAAGTAAATGAAATATATAATAAATTTGTTAGGTTTTTCTTGCTTTTTTTCTATAAATGCGATAAAATAAATTGAATATGTATGTTTATTGTGTATAAGTATGCCTAAAAGGGAGTTTTTAAAAAATATGAAAAATTTTAAACTACAAAAATTTTTGAAAGGTATTACTGCTTTAACGCTAACTTTTGTGATTGCGTTGGGCTCTTTACCTTTGACTTCGGTTTACGCTGTATCTGATAAAACTGATAACTCAGATATTAAAAAAATCGATAATATTGCGCTTGATTATTCTAAGTATTATAACAGCTCAGTTGTTTTCGAATTGCCTGAAACCATCAAAGAAGATGATGATATATCGGTTATTATTACAACTGATGACAACGCTGTTATTGATGTTTATGAAGGCTCAGACAAGACAATGAGTCTATCACAATTTGCATCAGATAGTAACTATGCTAAACAAGCAAGGGAAAATGTAGTTAATAAAAAAGCTGATTTTCTTTCAAAACTCGATAAGAAAAACATTTCTTATACCACAGGTGAAGAATATTCTACAATTCTAAGTGGTTTTGAACTTGTTATTAAAGCTCGTGACTTTGAAAATATTTGCAATTCTTTAAGTGATGGCATGGATGTCATTGTGGGCGAAGAGTACAATACTTGTGAAACTGAGCTTGTAGAAAACGCAGTAGATGTTTTTGATACAGGTATATTTGACAGTTCTGATTCAGGTTACGATGGTAGTGGTATGGTAGTGGCTGTACTTGATACAGGTATTGACTCAAATCATACTGCATTTTCAGTAGATAATTTTACTAGCGAAAAATTAGGCCTTACATATGATGATGTTGCTGCAGTTATTAAAGATACTACAGCAAGTGAACAGTTGGATGGTCTTACTGTCGATGATGTTTATATAAACGAAAAAATACCATATAACTTTGACTATGCAGATGTGGATTCAGATGCTTATTCAACACATAACAATCATGGTACACACGTATCTGGCGTAATCGTTGGTAACGATGATACAATTCGCGGCGTAGCTCCCAACGCGCAACTTGTATCTATGAAGATTTTCTCTGATGTAATGGATACAGCTCGTACGGCATGGATTATGGCAGCGCTTGAAGACTGTATAGTTTTGGGCGTAGATGTTATCAATATGTCAATTGGTACCGCTTGTGGCTTTAGTCGTGAAAGCGATGAAGAAGCTGTTGATGGTATTTATGATAAGCTTCGTGATTCTGGTATATGTATGGTTGTTGCGGCTTCAAATAGTTACAACTCTGCTTATGGTTCAGAAAAGAATGGTAACTTGGGTCTTACTTCAAATCCTGATACAGGCACAGTTGGCTCACCATCAACTTATGATGGAGTTATGTCGGTAGCTTCCATTGCTGGTGCTGAAACACCTTACATTGAATATGATGGCAAAATCATTTACTTCTTAGAAACTACAAACGGTGCTGCTGAAGAAAATAATTTTTATGATGATTTACTTGGTGATAAAAAATCTAGAAATATAGATTATGTTGTTATTCCTGGTGTTGGCCGTACAGCTGACTATACCGGTATAGATGTTAAAGATAAAATTGCTCTTGTTCGCCGTGGCTCAAACACATTTGAAGAAAAAGCAATGATAGCTCAAGAACAAGGCGCAGCAGGTATCATTATCTATAACAATGTATCTGGTGATATCAAGATGAATGTTGGCGATGCGACACTTGCTGTTTGTTCTATTTCACAAGATGATGGCGAGATGTTGGCATCAAAGAAAAATGGTACCCTTAAAATTAGCAGAAAGCAGACTTCAGGTCCGTTTATATCCGACTTCTCATCTTGGGGTCCTACTCCTGACCTTAAAATAAAACCTGAAATAACTGCTCATGGTGGTAGTATTCTTTCATCTATTACAGGTGGTAGTTATGATCGCCTTTCAGGTACATCTATGGCATGTCCTAACTATGCTGGTGTTGTTGTATTGCTTCGCCAATACGTAGTAGAAAACTATCCTGAAATTGCTGATGACAATCAAGCTGTTAATACAATGGTTAACTGTTTACTTATGTCTACAGCAGATATAGCGCTTGGTAAAAATGGATTACCATATTCTGTAAGAAAGCAGGGCTCTGGTCTTGCAAACCTTACAAATTCAATTAAATCTCCAGCTTACATTACTACAAAAGATGAAGATGGTAATGTAATGGATAAAGCGAAGCTTGAACTTGGTGATGATGCTGATAAGACCGGCGAATACACTATGAGCTTTACTATTAACAATACTGCTAAACACGCTGTATCTTATAAACTTGGCGCTTTTGTTATGACCGAAGGCGTTAGCGATACAAAAACTGCTGCGGGTGAAACAACTGTTACTGAAGAATCATATCTTTTAGATGGCGCCAATTTTGAGGTTGTTTCGGTTGATGGTGGTAACAAAACCGGTGATACTGTTCGCGTTAAAAGAAAAGGACAAGCTACGGTTACTGTAAAAGTTACTCTTAGTGATGATGACAAGGAATATTTAGATAAATCATTTGAAAATGGTATGTACGTTGAAGGTTTCATAACTTTAGAAGCTAAGTCAGGTACTAAGGTTGACCTTAGTGTTCCGTATCTTGCTTTCTATGGTGATTGGACAACAGCTCCTTTATTTGACCTTACATATTATGATACCAATGCCGATGAACTTGATGATGGTATTGATTTTGAAGATAAAACAATGGCTGATGCTTATGCTACTAGACCAATTGGTGGTGTTAGCGAAGACTATGTAAGTTACTTAGGTTCTTACTATTTCTTACAAGATCCAGAAGATATTGTTATATCTGCTAACGAAAATTATGTTGCGCTTTCAAACCAAGAAGGCACAATTCATTCGCTTCGTTTTGTATGGGCTGGTCTTTTGCGTAATGCTGAAAAAATTGAAATTTCAATTACAGATGATATTACAGGCGATGTTGTTTTTGAAAAAACTGAGACTGATATACGTAAGTCATATAGCGATGGTGGCGCATCAATTTATCCATCAAATATTAAGATTGAGTTTGATACAACCGAATATAATCTAGAAAACAATAGTGAATACACTGTTAAACTTGTAGGTTATTTGGATTATGGTAATGGTGGAATTGAAACCAATGAAAATAATGTTTTCGAATTCCCACTTGTTGCCGATTTTGAGGCACCAACAATTACTGATGTTGAGTATCGTTATGAATACGATAAAACATTAGAAAAGAATCGTTTATATGCTGATGTTTACATTTATGATAATCATTATGCAATGTGTTCTCAGATCGGTTATGTTACTGAAGAAGCAGATGAAGATGGTAATATTGCTCCTGCAATGAAAACCTTAGAGCAGTATATGACTCCTGTTTATTCAGAGCGCAATAGCACAACAAAAGTTACATTTGAACTTACTAACTATATTTATGAAATAAAGAATAATGCGACAACAAAAAATACTTTTGTAATTAACGCTTATGACTATGCGCTTAACTATGCTACATACGAGTTAGCATTACCTGATGATTTTACTGAATTTTATTTTGAAGGACTAGAGGAAGGACTTACACTCAGTCCAAATGAAGTATATACTTTAGCTCCAGTTATAACTCCTGATACCGAATGGGCAGAATTGATTGAATATTCTTCATCAAAACCAAGTGTTGTTAGAGTTGTAAATAATAAGCTTGTTGGTGTAAAGAGTGGTACAGCAATTATTAAAGCGCAAGATCCAACAAATAGTATTAGCACTACATTCGAAGTTACCGTTCTTGAAAAAGGTGATGATGGTTACCGAAGATATGATAAGCCTGTAACTGATGTCTTTAGACTAAATGGTTATTATACAAATAAAGCTTACTATATTTTAGAAAACAAGGATAAGAAAATAGGAGATACAGGTAGCACGAATTTCTTTGAGGGTAGATATAATCTCGAAATGTATCCTTCCGAGTCGGTATCGCTAACATATTCTCTTGATTCATTTAATCCAAATGACACCTCATTATCATTTGAAAGCAGTAATGAAAGCATAGTGAGTGTTGATGCTTCAGGTGTTGTTACTGCTCAAGCTGAAGGTTTTGCTTCAGTTACCGTAAAGGTTTTACTTGATGATGCAAGTACATATTACTCTGAAACAGTTAATGTTGAAGTTAAAGATCCATATGTAACAACCGGTGCAAGCCTTACACATTATTATGGTAATGGTGGTCTGGTTGATATTCCAAAGGATCTTTCACTTACACAAATC
>JAZRKK010000023.1:0-18039 GCA_045646305.1 Acutalibacteraceae bacterium | reverse complement strand
GCTCAACGCCTAGCGTACAGCATATTAGAACAACCACCCGAACGTGCAAAAGCCTTTGCTGATGCGCTTGTTAACGCGCGAGAAAAAATCCATTTTTGTAAAGTTTGTCAATCGCTCACCGATTTAGAGGTTTGTCAGATTTGTTCAGACATTCGCCGTGATAAAAGTGTTATTTGCGTAGTTGAAGACCCACGCGATGTTATGGCGTTTGAACGCACTCGCGAATTTAATGGCGTTTATCACGTGCTTCATGGTGTTATATCCCCTCTTGATAATATCGGACCTGACAAACTTCGCATAAAGGAGCTTATGGAACGTCTTAACGACAACACCGTAAAAGAACTTATAATGGCTACTAACCCTACTGTTGAAGGCGAAGCGACAGCTAGCTATATCTCTCGCCTTGTAAAACCAATGGGCATCAAGGTAACTCGCCTTGCTTACGGCATACCAGTAGGTGGCGATCTTGAATATGCCGATGAATACACACTCGCCCGAGCTCTTGAGGGCAGAAACGAGATTTAAACTATGGAACAAAACAAAATTGACAGAATAAATGAACTTGCTCGTAAACAAAAGGCCGAAGGTCTTACCGAGGAAGAAAAGGTAGAACAAGCAACTCTTCGAAAGGAATATATCGAAGGCTATAAGCGTAGCCTTATGGCTCAACTTGACAATATGTATATCGTTGAACCTGATGGCACAAAGAAAAAGGTTAGGCAGACAAAACAATGATGAAAATACTTATTGCAGATTGCTCTACACTTGCGCAAAATAACGATTTACCACTCACCGTATTCCAAGAGTACGGTGATGTTATTTATAACCCGAATATATCACGTGATGAGTTATTGAATACAGTTCACGAATACGATATGATTTTGTGCAACAAAACAGTTATTGATAAGGCTGTTTTTGAAAGAGCAGAAAAACTTAAATATATCGGACTTTTTGCTACAGGATATAACAACATTGATATCGTTTGCGCAAAAGAACGTAATATTACCGTTTGTAACGCCGGTAGCTATTCCACCAGTGCGGTAGCACAACAAGTTTTTGCCTATATTTTAAACCATTACAACGCTATTAACCAATATAACGATTACGTTCAAAATGGTGGTTGGCAACAATCCCCTACTTTTTCTGTATTATGCTTTCCAACCGATGAACTAAAAGATAAAACAATCGGTATCATAGGATATGGTAGTATTGGTAAACGTGTTGCTGAAATAGCGCTCGCATTTGAAATGAATGTTTTAGTATACACAAGAACACCTAAGTCAGATAATAGAGTAAATTTTGTATCTCTTGATGAATTATTAAGCACAAGCGACATCATAACTCCACATTGTCCACTTAATGAGCAAAGCCGAGAATTGTTTAACAAAAACACCTTTGCTAAAATGAAAGATGGTGCTTTCTTTATCAACACTGCGCGTGGCGGTGTTGTAAATGAAAATGACCTTGCACAGGCTTTAAAATCGGGTAAATTATCCGGTGCGGCAATTGATGTTTTAACCGAAGAGCCGATGAAAAAAGATTGTGAGTTAAAAGGAATCCCAAATCTTATAATCACACCTCACACTGCTTGGGCGCCACTTGAAACACGAAAAAGATTGCTATGCATTGTCGAAGATAATATCAAAGCATTTTTAAACGGAAATCCAAAAAATAAAGTTTCATAAAAAAATCCCTCAGGTAAACTGAGGGATTTTTTTATTTTATTGAATTATAGTAATCTTTCATTTGTTTTACATCTTCGGCTTGGGTGCCATCAGATTCGCAAATAAATGTTGGCGAACATCCTTTTTGCACAACCAAATCAATCACCGGCTCAAAATCGGGGCCATAAACTGTGTCAGCAAATGTAAGATGCTTTTTCTCGCCGCCTGTTGTATATTCAATCTTTGAAAAATGAGAATGAAAATGTTTAAGTCTATCATTGCCTAAAGCATTTTCAATTTTATCAAATACTGTTTTATAATCTTCTTTAGTCTTAAAATAGCCTAAATCACGCGCGTTAAGATGACCAAAATCAATACAAGGAATAAGTCGTTCATCAATTTTACAAATTTCTAAAACTTCATCCAATGTCCCAAGTTGGTTTACCTTCCCCATTGTTTCTGGGCAAATGTGAATATGTCCTAGTCCTGCCTCATCCAGTGCAGCTATTGCCTTTTTCATAGTATCAATCGCTAGTTGGAGCGCAGTTTCACGACTAATTTTGCCACAAGAACCAGTGTGAACAATAATTCGGTTACCACCCATAAAATCAACAGCACGAGCAGAAGCCATAATATAATTTATAGAATTAAGGCGTTTTTCTTCCTCAACCGAAGACATCGAAATATAGTATGGTGCGTGTAAAGAAAGTGTAACGTTTTTTTCGGCAGCAAGAACACCTAACTCTCTTGCTTTATCTTCACCAATATTAACGCCCCTACCACATTGATACTCAAACGCATCAAGTCCCATTCGCTCTATATACTGTGGGATATGCAAACTGCCTTTATAACCCATCTGAAAAAAACTGTCCGAGTTACCCGCAGGTCCAAATTTTGCTGACATAATGACACCTCTATTCTTCAAATCCGTACTTTTTATATAGCTTTTTTTCTATTCTTCGGCGCAATTTAAAGCTCCATCCATCTTCCGGTTTTATTGGCGTTAGCAATATTGTTTTTACGCCAACCACCTTACCGCCGAGAACATCGGTAAAAATTTGGTCGCCTACAATCGCAACATTCTTTCGTTTTTCACCTAATGCTTTTACTCCTTTCAAATATCCATTTGGCATTGGTTTACAAGCAAGGCTAACAAATGGAAGACCTATACGCACAGCAAATGGTTCAACACGCCAACGTTTAGAATTAGAAACAACTATAAGTTTAATTCCGTTTTGCTGCATATAAGCAATCCACTCAAGCAAGCCATCGGTAAGTATTGTACCATGATGGGTAGACATAGTATTATCTACATCTAAAAGAAGTGATTTAATATTATATTTATTTAAAATTTCTACGGTAATATCGGTTATACCGTGAAGTTTGACATCTGGTTTTAAAAACATTTTAACAACTCCGTTAAAAAATTAAAAAGGCGATAAGGGTGTTCCCCTAATCGCCTTTTAAGTGCCGTAAATTAGCGGAACTTTCTCTTACGAGCAGCTTCCGACTTCTTCTTACGCTTTACAGAGGGCTTTTCATAGTGCTCTCTTTTGCGAACTTCCTGAATAACGCCGTCCTTAGCGGTCTGACGCTTAAAGCGACGAAGTGCGTTATCGAGTGATTCGTTTTCTTTTACTTTTACCTGACTCATTAACATTCCCTCCCTCCGCAATAGTGCAGGGGTATAAACTTACAAAAGCCATTATACTACAAGTAGATATGGAATGTCAAGAAAATATTTTTAAATTAAGAAATCATTTTTTTGAATTCTTCTTCATCTATTATTTGAATGCCCAAAGCACTAGCTTTGTCGAGTTTGCTACCTGCCTCTTCACCAGCAAGTACATAGGTAGTTTTTTTAGAAACCGAGCCCGATACCTT
The DNA here is from genome assembly GCA_045646305.1 of Acutalibacteraceae bacterium. Classification (GTDB taxonomy): domain Bacteria; phylum Bacillota; class Clostridia; order Oscillospirales; family Acutalibacteraceae; genus UBA737. The sequence continues at coordinate 14,491 of JAZRKK010000023.1, read as the reverse complement.
ACCACCAAAAGACTCTATAATTTCTGCTGCGGCTGAGCGAGTATATGTTGGCAAAGTACCTGTTAAAACAAATGTCATACCCGCAAATTTGTCACCCGCTACCGTTTTTGTAGATACTGTATTCACACCAAGTTCTTTTAAGCGCTGTATCATATTTCGATTGTCTTCTACTGCAAAATATTCTACTGCCGAATTAGCTAATATTTCACCAAAACCTTCAATCCCAAGCATATCATCACGAGTCGCGCTCATAATCGCATCTATATCATGGAATTGTTCTGAAAGCAATTTAGCCGCTTTTGCGCCGATGTGGCGAATCCCCAAAGCAGTTATAAGTTTTGACAAATCATTGCTCTTTGATTTTTCGATTGCATCAAACATATTCTGGGTTGATTTTTCTCCGATACGTTCAAGTGACATTACCTTTTGGAAGTCCAATGTATAAAGATCGACTATATTATGAACTAAATCAGCATTTACAAGTTGTTCAAGCACTGCAGGTCCTAACCCTTCTATATCCATAGCATCACGTGAAGTAAAGTGAATTAGATTTCTCAATAGTTGCGCAGGGCATTCCGAGTTGGTACAACGAATTACCGCCTCACCCTCAGCACGAAATACCGGCGCGTTACAAGATGGACAATGTGTTGGCATTTTGAACACAACAGAATTTTCACAATGTTTACTTACAGACAAAACTTCGGGAATAATTTCGCCCGCTTTGCGAACAACAATGGTATCGCCAATGCCTATTTGCTTTTCATTTATAAAATCCTCATTGTGAAGCACAGCTCGGCTAACTGTGGTACCTGCAAGTTGTATAGGCTCAAATTCAGCCGTAGGAGTTAGTGCGCCCGTTCTACCAACGTTAATTTCTATACTTTTAAGCACAGTTTCTTTTTCTTCAGGTGGATATTTAAAAGCAACTGCCCAACGTGGATATTTTGCTGTGCTACCAAGTTCTTGTCTATACGCAAGATTATCTGCTTTTATAACCGCGCCATCAATATCAAACTCATAACTGCCACGATTTTCGCCTATTTTATTTACCTCATCAATTGCCTCATCAATTGTATTGCAGTTAGTATAAAATGGCAACACATTAAATCCTAAACTCTTCAAAAAATCAAGCGTTTCAATATGAGAATTAAATTTTTTACCATCAATTGATTGAACATTAAAAACGAATATATCAAGTCCACGACTTGCTGTAACAGCGCTGTTTTTTTGTCTAAGTGATCCTGCCGCTGCATTACGTGGATTTTTTGCTGGTTGTTCGCCTAACAGTTCTTGGCGCTCTACAAGTTTTAAAAATGACTTTTTAGGCATATAAACCTCGCCGCGCACCTCTAGCGCACCGACAAAATCAATGTTTTGGGGTATCGACTCAATCTGTAAAAGGTTTGCTGTAACATCCTCACCTGTGTTGCCATCGCCACGTGTGGAACCTCTTACAAATTTACCATCTACATACTCAAGTGACACAGACAATCCATCTATCTTAGGCTCTACTGAAAAAGTTGTAACACTAGTATCAATCTTTTCGCCAAAATCACGAAGTTCATCCACGCTAAAAACATCCTGCAAACTTTCCATTTTAACAGCATGTTGTACGGGTGAAAAAAGTTTAAGCGCAACGCCACCTACTTTTTGTGTAGGTGAATCAGGTGTTATAAGTTCGGGATATTCTTTTTCAATAGCTTTAAGTTCGCGAGTTAGCGCATCATACTCAAAATCCGAAATTTCAGGCGCATCCTGATTATAATAAAGTTCATTATGATGTCTGATTTCCTTTGTAAGTTGTGATGCTCTTTTTTTAGCCTCTTTAAAATCCATGTTTTTCTCCTTTATCCTAAACCACCAAAATTAAAGACTTCATCAGCAAGATCATTATTTGGCTGTTCAATAACATTTGTAAATGAATTTGGCACCTCGCCAGATATCACAGTTTGCGCGGCAAGTGCAGTAGTTGAAACGCCGAAGCCCTCGGTGCATCCCATCATAAGCACGTTTATATTAACATCTATTTTTATAATTATCTGATGTAAAACATTGTTTATACCTGCTGACTCAAAACGGCTTTCAAAATCAAGTATCGCAGTTTCAGTAAGTTGCATTTTAAATTTTATTTTCGGTCCATAACCTGTTGTATATTCATTGCCAAAAAGTGTTCCTATAGGTATGTATAATTCGTACTCGTTATTATTTGACACTATCGTTGCTAATTCGCTTGAAATCTCGCTTTTTAAACGATTTACCATTTCGATATCTATTTCAATACCCCTTATAACGCCTTGCGCATCCCTTGACACATTAGAAAGTTTGTTATAAACAATATCGTTATTATCTAAAACATTTAACACTGCTTGATTTGCCGCATTTAAAACAATCGTTTCGGCTTGGCTTTTGGCATACATAAAAACAAAAGGTTTTACACTTATAAAACAACCTATCAAAACCAGCGTTAAGCAAATTAAAACAATAAACCATCGTTTTGCCACCGAAAAAGTACGATTTTTTCTTTGTTTTCGCATTCACACACCCCCACTTTATCTTACGAAAAAGTAGAGTTTGTGTGAAAATTAGATAACGTAAAACAATATGCAGATAAAGTGCATTATACTGGCTATTACAACGAATATATGAAATACCGAGTGTATATACCTCATTTTAGAGCCAAAGCAAAAGAATACAGCACCTATTGTATACATTACTCCGCCGCCAAGAAGCCACATAAATCCCCAAAAAGTAAGCGCTTTATATACAGGAACTATCGTTACTACAACGCACCAACCCATACCGATATAACAAATCATGGAAAACAAATTATATTTTTTAAGATCAATAGCAGTAAGTGTTATCGCAAGTGCCGCTATACCCCACACCACGCCAAATATAACCCACGCAATAACCGGATTAGTCTTCCTAAGTAATGAAAGCATAATTGGCGTGTACGTACCCGCAATCATAAAATATATTGTACAATGATCAAGTACTTGCAAAACTTTTTTGGCCATAACGTGTTTAACACCATGGTAAACGCTGGACATCGTAAAAAGCGCAATTACCGATGCGCCATAAATTGCCGAGGATACTACACCCCAAACATTACCTTTAATAGCTGCAAAAATAACGCAAAGCGCTAAATAAACAACTCCAAGTCCAGCGCCAACAATGTGTGTTACCATATTAAAAACTTCTTCACCGTTTGTATAATCGGGAAGCAATCTATCTACTAATTTTGTTCTTTTCATTAATCAAATTGCCTTTCGAAACGTTTATATAATTATATCACAAAAACAACTTTTTTTCAATTACTATAAAATAAAAATATAGGATGACATTTAGCCACCCTATATTTTTTATAATCTTAATTTAATTGCGCATTATTTAGTTCCTGTCGAACCAAAGCCACCAGCTGCGCGTTCTGTATCTTCCAAACTGTCACACTCGGTAAATTCAGCCTTAACATAAGGCATAATTACCATTTGCGCTACACGTTCGCCACCTGCAATTTCTTGAACGGTATTTGAATGGTTATGAAGCGCTACCATAATTTCACCACGATAGTCACTATCAATTACTCCAACCTTGTTAGCAGGAGCAAGTCCTCTCTTAGTCGCGATGCCACTACGTGCAAAAATAAAACCTGCGTTACCATCAGGTATTTGCATAGCGATACCTGTATGAATTAAAACAGTTTCACCAGGATTTATAACAACAGCATCACCAGGAAGCGCATATAAATCAGCCCCTGCTGCGCAAGCAGTACCATAAGTAGGAACAATAGCGTCAGGATTAAGTTTTATAAATTTTAAAATAGCCATAATTTTTCTCCTTGAATTTTATAAAAAAACAAACTCCAAGAACTGTTGTCCTTGGAGTTTCGCTCTGGTGCCGGTGGCCGGACTCGAACCGGCACGGTATCGCTACCGGTGGATTTTGAGTCCACTACGTCTGCCAATTCCATCACACCGGCATATTGGTGCGAAAGTTATTATACAACAACAATTTAATAAAATCAAGTTATTTTTTAAATATTTTTTTATCTTTAAAAAACCTTTATTTATTCCTCTTGAAATATTATATAGAAAGATATATAATATATTATGTATTGTTGTAATTTCTCTTCAAATACTAGAATTTGGAGGGAAATTATATGAGCAATCAAAAAAACAATACTGAAAACAAACAACTAGACACTATAAAAGAATTAGGCACCATTGAAACAGTAGAAGGAAAACATAAAATATTTTGCCTTACAATTATTGGCGAAATTGAGGGACATTCATGTTTACCCGAAACTTCTAAAACTACTAAATACGAGCATATTATTCCCCAACTCATTGCAGTAGAGCAAGATGAAAATATTGAGGGAATGCTTATTATTCTTAATACTATCGGCGGTGATGTTGAAGCTGGACTTGCCTTGGCTGAACTGATTTCAGGAATGAAAAAACCAACCGTTAGTTTTGTTTTAGGTGGTGGTCATTCAATTGGTGTACCACTGGCTGTATCGGCAAAAAAATCTTTCATAGCGCCAAGCGCCACAATGACCATACATCCTGTTCGTACAAGTGGTCTTGTAATCGGTGTTCCACAGACTATGAATCACTTTGCGCGTATGCAAAGCCGCATCACAGATTTTGTAGTAAAAAATTCTGGCATAACCTCGCAAAAGTTTACCAAACTTATGATGAACACGGGCGAACTTGTTACTGATGTTGGTACGACCCTTTCAGGCGAAATGGCTGTGGAAGAAAAATTGATTGATTCTATTGGTTCACTAAATGAAGTTTTAGAGTGTCTATACAAAATGATCGAAGCTAATTAACAGCGCGAAAGCGCTTTACATATTTTTATTATGGGGTGTTATATAAATGGCAACAAAACGCAGAGGTCGACCCTCTTCACAAAAGAAAGCGCAGGCAGCAACCAAAGCTACCAGACAACTTCATTCAGTTATTTGGTTTGCTGTTTCCATCTTCTTGATGTTCGTGGTGTTTATACCAGGAGAAAATCTTTGGACTCACATGCACGACTTTATGTTTAGGATTTTTGGAGTAACAGCATACTTCTATCCATTTTTACTTGGCGCTGTAGCAATAATATTTGCTACCGACAAATTATCCTCTAACATAAATGCAAAAATAATTGAATCTATTATTCTTGTTGTCTTAATTGGGTCATTTATTGCTGTTTGTTCAACAAAAAATGATCAACTAAAAGCTGATGGCTATAATTTTGGCACAGCGCTTTTAGAGGCTTGGGGTTTAAGCCACAAATTCGGCGGCGGCCTTTTAGGTACCTTAATTGGTATTCCGATTGGTTTAGCGTTTGGTAAAGCCGGGGCAATAATCACTCTTCTTTTACTTATATTCGTATTTATAATGATAATTACAGGCACACATCTAATCGCATTATTTAAAGCACTTGCAAAGCCTGCACAAGTAGTAAGCGAACAAGCAAGTAGCGCATTTGCCGAACGCGCATTACGCGAATCAGAACATAAAGAAAAGCCTAAAAAAGAACTCAAAATTATCAAGGGTTTTGATGTTGATATGGAAGTCGATGAACCTGAAAAAAAATCAAAGTACAAACCTAAGCTTGATGAAATTCAACAAAGACTGGTTGAAAGCTACAACGATGAAGAAATTCCTACCCCAACTGATGAAGATGAATACATACCGGTTAGTGACACTGCTGACATTGATCAAGCTATAATTGCTGCTCGTGAAGAAGCAGAAGAAGCAAAACCTGAAAGAATTACTGTTGATTTCCAAAAAGAAACAGATGCTGTTACAAACGAAATTTCAGAAAATTCGGATGACATGCCGATATATAAATTCCCACCTATCAGTTTGCTTAGTAGCATAGACAACAACAACTCAAAAGAAGTTGCTTCCGAAATGGAAAACACTGCCAAACTACTTGTTGAAACACTACAAAATTTTGGAGTAGAAACTCGCGTTGTTGACGTTAGCCGAGGACCAACCGTTACACGATATGAATTACAGCCAAAAGCAGGTGTTAAAATCAGTAAAATCACCAGTCTTGCTGATGATATTGCGCTTAATCTTGCTACCGCAGGTGTTCGTATTGAAGCTCCTATTCCAAATAAAGCGGCAGTAGGTATTGAGGTTCCAAACAAGGTTAGCGCTACTGTTGGTATACGTGAAGTTATTGAATCAACATCGTTTGCCGCATCTAAAAGCAAAATTACCGTTGCTGTTGGTAAAGATCTTGGTGGTAATGTTGTTACAACCGATATTGCTAAAATGCCTCACGGCCTTATCGCCGGTGCTACAAACTCGGGTAAATCTGTTTGTATCAACTCCTTTATCATCAGCCTTTTATACAAAGCATCACCTGAAGATGTTAAGTTTATAATGGTTGACCCTAAAATCATAGAACTTAGTGGTTACAATGGTATTCCACACCTTTTAGTTCCTGTTATTACCGAGCCCCGCAAAGCCGCTGGTGCTCTTGGCTGGGCTGTTGGTGAAATGGAAAACCGTTACAAAATGTTTGCAGATCGCGGTGTAAGAAACATTGATGGTTACAACAAATTTGTTGAAGGATTGGTTGATGAACCTGAAATTAAAAAAATGCCACGTATCGTTATTATAATAGACGAGCTTGCCGATCTTATGATGACAGCGCCAAAAGAGGTTGAGGATTCTATTAACCGAATTGCTGCCAAAGCGCGTGCTGCCGGTATTCACTTGCTTATCGCAACACAACGTCCATCAGTTAATGTTGTAACAGGCGTTATTAAAGCCAACGTTCCAACACGTATCGCATTTGCTGTTTCCTCACACATAGACAGTGCAACCATACTTGACTGTGGTGGCGCTGAAAAACTTCTTGGACGCGGCGACATGTTGTTTAGCCCTATGGGCGCCAATAAACCTACTCGTGTTCAGGGTTGTTACGTAAGCGATGAAGAAATTGAGCGTGTTGTAGAATTTGTTAAAAGCGGCGGCAACGCTAATTACGATGACAATGTTATGATAGAAATTGAACGTCAAGCCGCTATCGAAAAACAACAAAAAACCGGTGTGCCTGAAGAAGGTGCTGATGCTGAAGATCCGGTACTTAGCGAAGCAATTAAAGTTGTTGTTGAACTCGGTCAAGCTTCCACTTCACTTTTACAAAGAAAACTAAAGCTCGGTTATGCACGTGCAGCGCGAATAATCGACCAAATGGAAGAACGAGGCATTATAGGTGGCTACGAAGGCGCTAAACCTCGCCAAGTGCTTATAACACACGAACAACTTATGGAAATGCAAGCAGGTAGTGATGATTAAAAAAACAAAAACACGGTGAATAAAATTCACCGTGTTTTTTTGCATTAAATTTTATTAAAAATCAAATCATTTACTGCTCTACGAACTTGGAGCATTGTATCACTTTCAAGTATGCACTTATCAAATCTAACTTCACCAATAATATCTTCAATAGTCTTAATTACCGCTTCCTTACCGCAAAGTTTTTCGGCTAACTGCATTACACGCATATCTTCCATACCTTCATACAAAGCGCGGAAACGAGTTGATTCCCAAGGAGTGCCATCAGGTGCTGGATATACCATATACGCATCGCCACTTGCCGCAAAGCTTTCAGCATCAGAAACTGCAAATGGGTCAATCCTGTCATAAGACCACTGGTTATTATAGTAGTTATAACCCCATTGCAAAAAGCCTTGAGTGTTGTACTTGAACATTTGTGTACCTAGACAACGAACACGCGCAAGTTCCATAGCAAAGTGACAGTTACTAACGTCTGTACACTGGCCACCACAATAATATGTCCAAATATCCTTAGCGCCCTTGTCAAAGAACTCGTGGACTACCATTGTCTTTGGTACAGGATTTTTACTAAGACCACTTTCATAAAATTCATAATGTGATATAGCATCAAGTGTTTCATAATCCTCTACCAAATCATAGATAGAATCTCTAACCTTTTTGTATTGTTCAAAATGCTCTGTAATTGGTTCATCAGATACGTGATACCAACACTTATGATCTTCACCACGTTCTTTCATGTGGTCGATAAATCCTTTTAAGAAAGCACGTACAAATGTGTTGTATTCTTTAGAAAGTGGGTCGGTACCCCAACCAAAAATAGTTTTCTTTTCACCATTTACGGTTGCTACTACCTTTGGTGTATTGTCAGCACCCCACTGTGAAAATACTGGTGAAATTTCATAATACTTAACACCTATACGCTGATACATATCAAGCCAACGATCAAGATTTTCGTAACCGAATGTATAATCATCGCCATCTTTATAAACATCAATAAGCTGTGTTGTGGTACGTTCGCCACCACCATAAGTATCAAGCGCATAAGTAAGAAGTGGCACCATAAGCATATTACGGCCAAATTCAACTGCCTTTTTAGCGTAATTTTCACAAATTTCGAAATGGCGATCGCTAAATACCTCTACATCATAGTAATCTGCAAGACAATCAGCATAAAACCACTGTGTAAACTTAAGTGTTTGTTCAGGAATTTCTACATCCTTGATATCAATTTTAAGTTCATGCTCAACTGCAACTTCATCAATAGGAGTAAAACCTTTACTTGTTATATTAACCTTGTAAAGTTTGATTTTTAAAATGTGTTCACCGGTGATTTCACCCTTTGGATCAATATCAATCCAAAGTGCACGACTCTGCTTTGGATGTAAACGGAATATGCCGCGATATTTAAGCGGACGCAAAAGGTCAGGATAAAGACCCGGTTCGTGAATCTTTGGCAGTGGGGTGCAATGTGGGTATGTTGGCATTTCAGCAGGAATATTTACAACCTCACGAACTGTAACATATGGTGCCAAATCGCCTTCTATAACCGGCTTAAATGCTACCTGCCAATTATCATCAAAACTAGCAACGAGCTGAAAAGAATATTTTTGGTTTTTAAAAATCTTTTCCTCTTTAAGTTCGGTAAATTGTGTAATGTCCGATCTTAAAAAGCATTTTTCAAGTGAAGATACAAGTCTTGAACTAAAATTCATTTTTTTGCCTCCTAAAAGGTGTTATTTATTTGTTTTAATTATAAAAAATACCGATTGGTTTGTCAATCGGTATTTCTTTAATATGTCACTATTTTAGCCTAATAATATAAGTTCAAAAAGACCTACTGAAGGACGACCCGGGCAAACAACCTCAACAATAATACGGTTAAGCGCCTCGGTGGTTTCGCCTGCAGTAATAACGTAGTCTTGGTTTGCATTTGGATAAAAATCGTTAGACATTGAACCTGCTTCCATATAGAAAGAGCGTGGACCCGATACTGTAAAGCCGTCCGGAGTGATAAATCTTATATTAAGATTTTCAGGGATTGCCCAGAAACGACCAAACATTCTAATATTTACGCCAATACTCTCGCCCGGCTGAATTTTTGGGCATCTATCATACGATACAACTGCTCTGCCAAATCCTAAATTAACATCAAATGAATATTCGCTTCTTTCATATAAACGTTTAGCAATAATATTACCATAAAGCGCTGGTTTATCTTTTTCGGTAGGCTCATCGGTTATTGTAACATTGTAGTTACGAATAGATGCCGCCGCAGAAGGAATAAGCTTTATAACGCGCTCAGTAAGATCGGTAATTGTAAGTGGGTATCTTGGGTCGCAACCCATGTTAATAGATATGGTGATAATTTTGTCACCAATGTATTCTTGCCAATCGGCAGGAATACCATTAGCACCATTAATAATACCTAAAATCGAGCCGACAGTTGCTGCGGTACAGTCAGTATCATCACCACAGTTAATGGCGGTAATCATTGACTTTTTAAAGTCACCCTCACCATAAAGAATACCAAGAATTGCAAAAGCAACGTTTGCAGGTGCTTGGAACCAACCAATATCCTCAGACTGTTTTACTAAATCATTTCTTGTAGTAAGCCAATCCTTACCTGAATCATAGTTTTCAAGTAGCAATTTTATTGCCTTTGCCATACGACAATTTTCAGGAATTTTTGATAAACCTACCTCAATAAGTTTTCTAATGTCACTTTCAACAAAAGCCGCACTTTCAAGCGCAGCAACAAAAATTGCCGCGTACGTACCTTCGCCCATACCATGGTCAATACAAGCATCCTTAAACGCATATTCGATTGCAGCATCAGGATTACCCGGATTAAGACAAGCCCAAATTTCAGTACGAATCCATGCTCCGTTTGAATTTTTCCAATAGTCATTATTTACTGCGCCACAAAGTGGTGGTAGCAATCCTGCGCGTAAATTAGATTTACCAATGCCATACTCTGCCCAGTGAGGTACAACATAGCTAATCCAATATTCGCCAAGATCAAGCGCTGACAAATTGTACGGACCACATTCTTCTAATGCTCTAAGCCATACAAGCTGTAAGTCAAGGTCATCGTTAGGTAGTGGTTCACCCTTTGGAGTGGTATAACCTTGAATATCTAATACATCGCGTGTTCCTTCAAAAGGCCCACCCATTGTACCACCGATATTTTTACCAATCCAACAACCGTGGATTTTATCACGAAGTTCAGCTTTATTAAAATTCATAATCATAGCAAATTTCTCCTTGTAATTATTTGTTATTTTTAATATACTAATAATAGCAAATATTTTCAAGTCTTTTTCTATCAAAGATTTGACTCAATCAATCATAACACTAAGGTAGTGATAAAATGCAATATACCGAAATCTCGCAACTACCCGCCTTTTATAGCCCTGTATACATAGGTAATTCCGAACGATTTGTTTGCTACACCGAGCAATCTCCCCTATCCGTAAATGAAATAACTTCGCTACATTTTCACAAATGTCTTGAAATCGGCGTTTGCACAAGTGGTAGTGGTAATTGCATTATAGACAATCGACTTTACAATTATAACAAAGGCGATATTCAAATTGTTTTACCCTATCAACCCCACTATGCCAACAGCGATAAAACAAGCCCTGGCAAATGGATATGGTTTTCTTACGACCCTTACAAACTTACTGCATCTGATGATGTAGGTAACCGTATTGCCGCCATTATAGAAAAACAGGTCAAGTTTAGCGGGGTTTTTTCGCCAAGTGAATACCCCGAACTTGCTAATATTATAAATAAATGTATAGCAGAAACCCAAAACAGCAAAGGTTTGTCCCAACTTTACGCTTTGCTTCTTGTGCAACAACTTATTTTAGAAATGTCTCGAATAGACTGCGACCTAAAAAACAATATTACTGCCCGTCGCCGCTCTTTTGATAAAATGTTACCAGCGCTCACCCATATATCTGAAAATCTTAACAATTCTCAAGAACTTACACTTAAAATACTATCAAGCAAATGCTTTATAAGCGAGGCTACTCTTCGTAGGTATTTTTACGAATTTACCGATATGTCGCCGCAACAATTTATCGCAAAAGCTAGAATAAGTTATTCAAAATATTTACTTAGTAACACAAACAAAAGCATTACCGAAATCTCAAATGCAGTAGGATTTGAATCGATATCATGCTTTACACGAGCTTTTAAACGACTATATGGTATATCACCATCAGAATATAGAAAATAAGTCCCAACATTAGATAAAAGCTAACTACGAAAGCAAAAGATGAATAAAAAAGAGAGTGGATTATCCACTCTCTTTATGTATTATAAGCCTAATATCTCTTTTTTCTTAGCATCAAACTCTTCTTGTGTAATTACTCCGCTATCAAGTAATTCTTTAAATTTCTTTAATTCATCAGCTTGCGATATACTTGATTGTTGTGTATTTTGGTTTTTAGAAATATTTTCAGCTTCTTCTTCAGTTATAGAAACTACATCTACAGAATTACATTTTGGACATTTATCATAATCTACGATTCTACTTTTACTATCATTAGCCGATTGAACATAAGTAGCACTCATCATCATAGGACCAAATGCCGAAGCAAAACTGTTTGCCGCAGCTTGTCTTGAAAGTTGCTTATTTCTATTTAAATCACCTTGAGTATAGCAATATACATGCCCACAAGTGTTACATTTCTTGTAAAATTGTTGTGGTTTTACCTGATTTCTCTTCTCTTTTATATAACACTTACCTGTGTTTTGGTCTAAGTCTATATCATAATTTTCACTGTCAAAAAGCGATACTAAGCGTTCTAGTACTTTTTTAGCATCTTCACTATCTTTGTTATTGTATACTAATGTTGTAAAATCATCAACATTATACTGTTCACTGTTTCTACCTTTTTGATATACAAATATTATGCCCTGCGAACTTGCCTTTTCTGGTGGTCTATGTTCTATTCCGCAAAGAGATGAAAGTGGAAGAATTTTTTTACCAATTATAATCTCACTATCAGTAATTGCCCATTCTTTTCTTCCATTTGGTTTAAAAGTTATTGTTTCATTTCCAATAGAACTTTGACTCATTTTTTGATCTTTAATATTTTGATTTATTATATCGTAAACTTCTTTAGTGTTTTTTATGCACTTTATTTTAATTGGTTTTCCCTCAGATGCTACTATAAAAAATTTGTGACCTTTTACTGAAACAAACTTAACTTCATCAAATGAAAGATCAAATGTTTTTTTAGATGAACTTACGCCAAATACACTATTTCCACTGACACTGATTTTATTTCGTTTTAACCTATTATATATTATAATTGCCATAATAACACATAACAAAACGCAAACGCCTGCTACAAGAATTAACTCAGATGACCAACTACCAATTTTTGCTAAACCATCGCTAAAAAAGCGTGATATAGCATAACCAAAAGCAGTATCAAAATTATCGTGTTCACAAATTAATATACCATTACTATCGTAACAGTTAGGATAGTGATTATCACCATGAACGTGTTCATACAAGTACATATAATCATATATTAATATACCACTAAATATTAAAGCACTTATCAAAATTAAAATTATTCCCAAAATTAATGAAGTTACAATTGCTTTTTTAAATGCAATATTTTTACCTTTTATAATAATTTTTTCTTCCATAATAAAAAACTCCTTTTATTTTATTTTCGGTATTTAATTTCTATCCCCCTTAAAAAACAAAAAAAGTGTGTGCAACCGAAGTCACACACACCGAAAAACGCGTGACTCTTGATTGCTACCACACAACATTTCTGCCAATACCAAAGTATGCGAAAAACGAGTCTGCATTTTTACCGAAAAATAAAAATACACACTTTGATTATTGGCAAAATATTAAAATGTTATGTGGTATGAGTTTATTATATCATTTACCCTACTAAATAGCAATAATAAAAATAAGGCTTGAGGTTTCCCTCAAGCCTTTTGTTTTTATTCTGCTGTTTCTTCCATTATCTTGCGGAAGTCATCGCCCGAAATTTTTTCGTTTTCAAAAAGTATCTTTGCAACTTCATGAAGTTTTGGCATAGCGCCTTTAAGAAGTTCGATAGCTTTTTCATACTGCTTCATAACAACTGTTTCGATTTCATCATCAATTGTAGCCGCAGTCTTTTCTGAGTAGTTAGGTGTTGATGAGAAATCACGACCAAGGAATACCTCGTTATTATCATCACCATAAACTACTAAACCTAACTTATCGCTCATACCAAAGCGTGTAACCATTTTACGAGCAAGTTCAGTAGCGCGTTGAATATCATTTGATGCTCCTGTGCAAACATCATCTTGGGTTAGTTGTTCAGCTGCGCGACCGCCAAGAAGCGAACAGATCTGCTCTAGTATCTGGTTTTTGCTGGTATGTCCCTTTTCATCGGTTGGCAAATACATTGTATAACCTGCTGCCATACCACGTGGGATAATTGAAATTTGATGCACTGGGTCTTGTGTTGGCAAGAAATATGAAACAATAGCGTGACCTGCTTCGTGATATGATGTAATCATCTTATCCTTATCACGTACCACGTGTGATTTCTTTTCAGTACCCATTACAACCTTGATTGTTGCTTCTTCAATTTCTTCTTGAGTAATAGCCTTTTTTCCGTGACGAACAGCCAAAAGTGCTGCTTCGTTAAGAAGGTTTTCAAGGTCGGCACCTGTAAATCCTGAAGTTGATTTTGCAATAGTAGCAAGATTTACATCAGGGCCAAGTGGCTTACCGCGTGAATGAACCTTGAGTATTTCTTCTCTACCCTTTACATCTGGGTAGTTAACAGTAATTTGTCGGTCAAAACGTCCTGGACGTAAAAGTGCTTTATCAAGTATGTCTGGTCGGTTAGTAGCCGCCATAACAATAACGCCCTCATTAGCGCCGAAGCCATCCATTTCAACAAGCAATTGGTTAAGTGTTTGTTCACGTTCATCGTGACCACCGCCAAGACCGGCACCACGCTGACGACCAACTGCGTCAATTTCATCGATAAACACAATTGCAGGGGCATTTTTCTTTGCTTCGCCAAAAAGGTCTCGCACACGGGAAGCACCCACACCAACAAACATTTCAACAAAGTCAGAACCCGAAATCGAGAAGAATGGAACGCCTGCCTCACCTGCTACTGCACGAGCAAGTAATGTTT
>JAZRKK010000022.1:0-20092 GCA_045646305.1 Acutalibacteraceae bacterium | reverse complement strand
AGCATAACCAAATTCAAATTTGATATCATAAAGATCAAGACCTTTTTCTTTAAGATCATCAGCAACGATCTTTGTAATCTTTTGAGTCATATATTTAATATCTTCATACTGATTATCAGTCAAAACGCCAAGCGCAACAAGAGCATCCTTGATTACGAGTGGATCGCCCTTTTCATCGTTTTTAAATGTCATTTCAACGTATGCTGGAAGATCAGCACCTTCTTCAATGTAGTCGCCATAACGACGAATAAAGCTACCTACAGCTTTATAACGACAAATAACTTCAAGACCGTGACCAAAAACTTTAGCTGGAAGAACTTCCATAGTAGTATCTTCAAGATTTGCATTTACATAATGAGTAAAAATACCAGCAGCGTTAATTTTCTCGAAGAAATAAATTGACATACGAAGGTTAACATCGCCAACACCTTCAATTGTAAGACCAACAGAATTTTCGCCTGGATCAAACACACCATCTTTGCCTGTGCAATCATCCTTAAATTTCAAAAGACAGTTGCCGTTTTCTAGTGCATAAACGTTTTTTGTTTTTCCTGTGTACAATAGTTTGTTTTCCATTTTTTATTACTCCTTAAAATAAATTACAAATTTTCCATAACGGTGCTATCCTTTTTAAGAACAGCAGCCGCATCACTTGCACGTTTAGCATCAAGTTTTTGTGCAAGTTCTTTATCTTCAACCGCAATAATTTGTGCAGCAAGAAGTGCCGCATTAGCACCACCATTTATTGCAACAGTTGCTACAGGAATACCTGTAGGCATTTGAACGGTCGAAAGTAAAGCATCCATACCATCAAGATTACTTGACTTGCAAGGAATCCCAATTACAGGCAAAGTTGTATTTGCAGCAATTGCACCAGCAAGATGTGCCGCCATACCCGCAGCAGCAATTAATACACCAAATCCATTATTACGAGCATTTAGCGCAAAATCACGTGCCTCAACCGGAGTACGGTGAGCTGAATATATATGAACCTCAAATGGTATTTCAAGTGATTTAAGCATATCGGTAGCTTTTTTGATAATTGGTAAATCGCTATCGCTACCCATTATAATTCCAACTTTTTTCATAAACAACCTCCAAAAAAATATAAAAGGGCGCACTTGAAAAAGGATGTTCAAGTGTGCCCAGACGGTCGGCTAAATATAGCATCCTTTGTTCCTCAGTGGTGCTCCACCAAACAATTCCGTCAGTCACAAAGAACGGTACCAATCAGTACCCTGATATTATATCATTTTACAAAAAAACTGTCAATGGTAAAACGCGAAATTTGTCATATAAAATTAACCAAAATTTGATAAAAATTTATGCTTTTGTTTCGCAATAAATACAACGGTAAACTTTCTCATCTTTATCTGTAAGTTTAAATATATGTTCAATTTCTTGTTCGCAAGTTGTTATACATCTTGGATTTTTACATTTAATAACATTTGTTAATGTTTCTGGCATATCAATACTGCGTTTTTCTACCAATACACCATTTTTAATAATATTTACAGTAGCGCCTGGATCAACAAAGCCGATAACATCAAGATTAAGTTCAATATCAGCGTCAATCTTAATAATATCCTTTTTACCCAACTTCTTGCTACCAACATTTTTTATAAGAGCAATTGATACATCAAGTGAAGCTAGATCTAATAATTCATATAAACGCATACCAAGACCTGCAGTAATATGGTCAATTACAACACCGTTTTGAATAGAATCTATATTCATATCGTTCCTGCCTCCTTAAGAAGTTTTAATATAAGCGCCATACGCATATATTTACCATTTAATACTTGTTTGAAATAACAAGCTCTAGGATCATTATCAATCGCTACGCTAATTTCATTAACACGTGGTAGTGGATGCAAAATTGACAAATCAGCTTTTGCATTATTAAGTTTATCAGGTGTTAATATATAGCTATCTTTTAATCGCAAATAATCTTCTTCGTTAAAGAAGCGCTCCTGCTGTACACGTGTCATATAAAGTATATCAAGCTCTGGCATAGCCGCTTCTAAATCGGTAGTTTGTTCAAAAGGAATGTTGTTCTTTTGTAATATATCCTTCTTAACATAACTTGGTAATTTTAATTCATCTGGAGAAATAAGAACTATTTTAATATTACTATAACGACTAAGAGCGTTAATAAGTGAATGTACTGTTCTACCAAATTTCAAGTCGCCACAAAAACCAACAGTAAGCTTATCAAGTCTACCCTTTTCGCGGCGTATTGTAAGAAGGTCGGCAAGTGTTTGTGTTGGATGACAATGTCCACCATCACCGGCATTTATTACTGGAATAGTAGCGTTGTTAGCCGCAACTAAAGCCGCGCCTTCTTTTGGATGACGCATAGCAATAATATCAGCATAACAACTTACAACCTTTGCAGTATCGGCAATACTTTCACCTTTTGAAGCTGAAGAACTTTTTGCTTCAGAAAAGCCTAATACATTACCTCCAAGTTCATACATTGCAGCCTCAAAACTAAGACGTGTTCTTGTTGATGGCTCAAAAAACAATGTTGCTAACTTTTTACCTTCGCAAATATGCGCGTATTTTTTAGGATTGTCAATAATATCAAGAGCAGTAGCAATAAGTTCATCAAGCTCTTCAACCGTTAAATCCAAAATATCAATAACGCTTCTCATATACTTCTCCTTAAAGATTTTTATTCTTTAGCACCGTTTACAGCAAGATAGTTCTTAATTCTTTCAACATTCTCACGGTTAGCTTCATCTTCTTCAAGATACTCAATAATATCATATACATCTACTACTGAATATACAGGGAAACCAAACTCTTCACCAACTTCTGCCATAGCAGATTTGTCAGTTTTACCCTTTTCTTTACGGTCAACCATAACAAATGTTGCTGCAACTTTTGTACCCTTAATGCCGGACAAAATTTCCATGCTTTCACGAATAGCAGTACCTGCGGTAATAACATCCTCAACAATAACGATTTCTTCGCCATCTTGTGGCTTATAACCTACAAACACACCGCCTTCTCCGTGGTCTTTTTCTTCTTTGCGATTAAAGAAGAAAGGAACATCGAGGCCTTCTTTTGAAAGTGCACATGCAACAGAAACAGCAATTGGAATACCCTTGTATGCAGGACCATAAAGAACAGTGCGGCGATTTCCTACTTTTTCAAAATAAGCTTTTGCATAAAACTCACCAAGTTTTGAAATTTGATCGCCTGTTTTAATATCGCCCGCATTAATAAAGTAAGGGATTTTTCTGCCTGATTTAGCTGTAAAATCGCCAAATTTTAAAACGCCAGCACCTTCTAAAAACTGTATAAACTCTCTTTTATAACCTTCCATTTTAATTCTCCTTAACCAACAAATTCCGCCACGCAGCGCTCATAAGCCGCAACAGGATCTTCTGCCGCTGTAATTGGACGACCTACAACAATATAGTCAGAACCTATCTTTTTAGCTTCGGCAGGTGTCATAACACGTTTTTGATCACCTATATCTCCATCAGCAAAACGTACGCCTGGAGTTACTGTCAAGAAATTGCTACCACAAGTATCGTGTACCTTACCTGCTTCAAGTGGTGAGCAAACTACGCCATCAAGTCCAGCTTTTGCTGCATTTGATGCATAGTGCATAACAACCTTATCGATTGGTTCTTTGATTAAAAGGTCGTTTTCCATTCTTTCTTGATCGGTAGAAGTAAGCTGTGTTACAGCAATAAGCAATGGTCTTGTACCATCTTCACGTGTTAAACCTTCAAGCGCTGCTTCCATCATAGAAATTGTACCAGCAGCATGAAGATTTGTCATATCAACATCAAGGTGTGAAAGCACAGCCATTGATTTTTTAACAGTATTTGGAATATCGTGGAGCTTTAAATCTAAGAAAATTTTATGTCCACGTTTCTTAATCTCCTTTACGATTGATGGACCTTCTGCATAAAAAAGTTCCATACCAATCTTTACAAATGGTTTATGAGTAGTAAATTTATCAAGAAATTCAAAAGTTTTTTCTGCACTTGCAAAGTCACAAGCAATAATTACATCCTTACCCATTATTTTACTCCTCCAATAATATCACTTAAATTTTCAATTCCATACTTATCCATAACGCGTGGCAAGTCATTTATGATGTCACGACAAGCATACGGGTTTATAAGGTTAGCAGCACCAACTTCAACAGCAGTAGCGCCCGCAAGCATCATTTCGATTACATCTTCAGCACTTGATACGCCGCCCATTCCAATTACAGGAATTTTAACAGCATGTGCCACCTGATAAACCATACGAACTGCTACTGGAAAAATAGCTGGACCTGAAAAACCACCCATTTTATTAGCAATAACTGGTTTGCGTGTCTTTAAATCAATTCGCATACCAAGCATTGTGTTAATAAGGCTAATACCATCTGCACCAGCTTCTTCACAAGCTTTTGCAATTGCTACAATATCTGTAACATTAGGCGAAAGCTTAACAATAACAGGCTTTGTAGTAACCGCTTTTACTGCTTTTACAACCTCAGCCGCAGCTTCAGGACTTGTACCAAAACTCATGCCGCCACCGTGAACATTAGGACAGCTAACATTAACCTCAAGCCAAGCAACTTGATTTTCTTTGTCAAGTTTTTCGCAAGTATAAGCATAATCTTCCACTGCGAAGCCACTAATGTTTGCCATTACCTTTTTATCAAAACACTTAGCAAGTTTAGGAAGTTCTTCACTAATTACTTTATCTACACCTGGATTTTGAAGGCCAACTGCATTTATCATACCTGAAGTACATTCAGCAATACGTGGTGTTGGGTTACCAAAACGTGCATCCTTTGTAGTACCTTTAAACGAAAATGTACCAAGACAATTTATATCATAAAGTTCTGCAAATTCATAACCAAATCCAAAAGTACCCGAAGCAGGAATTATGGGGTTATCAATTTCAGTTCCGCAAAGATTAACACTTAATCTTCCCATAAAATTTCCTCCTTCAACATAACAGGACCATCTTTACAAATGCGTTTGTATCCGGCTATAGTTTTACAACTACAGCCCATACAAGCGCCAAATCCACAACCCATACGTTCCTCAAAACTCATTTGACCACTAGTAGTAGCAGTTTTATAAATTGCCTTAAGCATAGGTTCTGGTCCACAAGTGTAAAAATATGTATATTTTTCGGGGTAAGCATTAGTTACAAAACCTTTAACCCCGTAGCTACCATCAACAGTTGTAACTGTAACATCACAGCCAAGAGCTTTAAATTCTTGCTCGTAAAAAACTTCACTTGCTGTATTAAATCCAAGTATAACAGAAACTTTTTTACCCTCAGATATAAGTTTTTTAGCAGTCATATAAAGTGGTGGTACACCAACGCCACCACCAAGTAAAACTGGAGCATCACCAGATAATGATAAATCATAACCATTTCCAAGACCTGTAAGTACATCTAATTCCTGACCAACAGTCATTTTCGACATTTGCTCTGTTCCTTTACCTACAACTTTATAAATTATAGTAACAGATGAATTATCGCAATCACAAACAGAAATTGGTCGGCGTAAATAAAGACCATCTAGCTGAATGTTAATAAACTGTCCGCAAGCGGTGATTTCGGAAGTATCTCCGATAAGCACCATCTTGTAAACATTATCTACTAATTTTTCATTAAGTGATATTTTAAAAATACCTTGTTTCATTTCAAAATTCCTTTATGCATCAATTGTTGAAATAGTAAGTGTTGTTTCCTCAAGAACATCAAGTAAAACTTTTACAGTATCAAGAGAAGTGAATATTGTCACATTATTTTCAGTTGAAAGTCGGCGAATTTGATGACCATCACTGTCCTGTGCAGATGCGCCAATATCCTTAGTATTAATAACATAAGCAATATGACCTTGTCTAATTGCATCTGGGATTTCATCAGCATCTTCGCTAATCTTTTTAAGAACATGAGTACGAATACCATTTTCCTTAAGATATGATGCTGTACCAGCAGTTGCCTGAATATTAAATCCAAGGTTATAAAAACGTCTAATTAATGGCAATGCTTCTTCTTTATCTTTATCAGCAATTGTCGCTAATACTGTACCATAATTTTGTACGTGTGTACCTGATGCTTGAAGTGCTTTATAAAGCGCACGATTAAGCTTGTCATCATAACCGATAGCTTCACCAGTAGATTTCATTTCAGGTGAAAGATATGCATCAAGTCCCTTGATTTTGTTAAATGAGAATACCGGAACTTTTACATAATAGCGATTCTTTTCTTCAGGATAAAGACTAAATATACCCTGTTCTTTGAGTGATTTTCCAAGAATAACTTCTGTAGCAATATCTGCCAAAGAATAACCTGTTGATTTAGAAAGGAATGGAACAGTTCGTGATGAACGTGGATTAACTTCAATAATATAAACGTTATCATTTTCATCAACAATAAATTGTATATTATAAAGACCGATAATTCCAATACCAAGACCTAATTTTTTAGCATATTGAAGTATTGTTCCGCGCACTTTATCAGAAATACTAAATGTTGGATAAACGCTTATAGAGTCACCAGAGTGAACACCTGTACGCTCAACAAGTTCCATAATACCTGGTACAAATACATCGTGTCCATCGCAAATTGCGTCAACTTCTACTTCTTTACCTTGGATGTATTTGTCAACAAGAACAGGCTTGTCTGCATCAATTTCAACAGCTGTTTTAAGGTATTGGCGAAGTTGTTCCTCGTTTGATACGATTTGCATTGCGCGTCCACCTAATACAAAGCTTGGACGAACAAGAACAGGATAACCAATTTCAGCAGCTGCTGCTACACCATCTTCAATCTTAGTAACTGCTTTACCCTTTGGCTGTGGAATGTTAAGTTCTTGTAAAATCTTTTCAAAGCTATCACGGTTTTCAGCACGTTCAATAGCAGCACAATCTGTACCAATTATCTTAACGCCACGATCCATAAGAGGTTGTGCCAAGTTAATAGCAGTTTGACCACCAAGAGAAGCAACTACACCCTCAGGTTGCTCAAAGTCAATAATATTCATTACATCTTCTGGTGTAAGTGGTTCAAAATAAAGTTTATCAGCAGTAGTATAGTCAGTAGAAACAGTTTCTGGGTTATTATTTATAATTATTGCTTCATAACCTGAGTTTTTGATAGTAGATACTGCGTGTACAGTTGAATAGTCAAATTCTACACCTTGACCGATACGAATAGGACCTGCGCCTAAAACAACAATTTTCTTCTTATCGGTTAAAATTGAAGTGTTTTCACCACTGTATGATGAATAGAAATATGGAATATACGCATTTGTATGGCAAGTATCAACCATACGGAATACAGGAATAAGTTTGTTTTCTTTACGGAAATTATATACATCAATTTCGCTACATTCCCACATTCTTGCAACATATTTATCAGAGAATCCCATCTTCTTTGCATCACGTAAAATTTCAAGATTACGTGGATTTTCTTTAAGTGATCTTTCCATATCAATAATACGCTTAATAGCTTCAAGGAAAAATGCTGTGATTTTGGTAATTTTATGAATTTCTTCAACTGTTGCACCACGATAAAGAAGCTCAGCAATTGCAAAAAGATTATCATCTCTAAACTCGCCAATATAAGTTTTAAGTTGATCATCACTCATATTATCAAATTTGCTATGATAAAGGTGGTTAACACCAATTTCAAGTGAACGAGTACCCTTGAGAAGACTTTCTTCCAAAGTAGAACCAATACCCATTACTTCACCTGTTGCTTTCATTTGTGTACCAAGCACATTGTATGCAGTAGTGAATTTATCAAATGGGAAACGTGGAAGTTTTGTAATAACGTAATCAAGTTTTGGTTCAAATGCCGCGGTTGTATTAGCGATTTTAATTTCTTCAAGTGACATACCAACTGCGATTTTGGCAGTAACACGTGCAATAGGATAACCCGAAGCTTTTGAAGCAAGAGCTGAAGAACGTGAAACACGTGGATTTACTTCGATTAAATAATAGTTGCTAGAATTAGGATCTAATGCAAACTGAACATTACATCCACCTTCGATTTTAAGTTCACGAATAATCTTAATAGCACTATCATTAAGCATTTTAAGATCATGGTCATTAAGTGTCATAATTGGTGCTACAACCAATGAGTCACCTGTATGAACACCAACAGGGTCGATGTTTTCCATGCCACAAATTGTAATTGCATGGTCGTTTGAGTCACGCATTACTTCAAATTCAATTTCTTTATAACCCTTAACGCTCTTTTCGATAAGAACCTGATTTACAGGAGAAAGTTTAAATGCATTAAGACCTACTTCAATAAGTTCTTCCTCATTGTATGCAAAGCCTCCGCCTGTGCCGCCCAATGTAAATGCAGGGCGCAAAACAACAGGATAACCAATTCTGTTTGCTGCTTCTTTTGCTTCTTCAATGCTATAAGTAATCTC
Source organism: Acutalibacteraceae bacterium (assembly GCA_045646305.1). Classification (GTDB taxonomy): domain Bacteria; phylum Bacillota; class Clostridia; order Oscillospirales; family Acutalibacteraceae; genus UBA737. The sequence continues at coordinate 11,667 of JAZRKK010000022.1, read as the reverse complement.
AGAAGGAATAACCGGTTCACCGATTGATTCACACATTTCTTTAAAGAGTTCACGGTCTTCTGCGCGTTCAATACTATCTCTAGATGTACCTAAAAGCTCAACACCACACTCTTTTAAAATTCCCTTTTCCTCAAGTTGCATCGCAAGGTTAAGACCGGTTTGACCGCCTATACCAGGAACAATCGCATCTGGACGTTCGTAACGTAAAATTTTAGCCATATATTCAAGTGTCAATGGCTCCATATAAACCTTATCTGCAATAGATGTATCGGTCATAATGGTTGCAGGGTTTGAGTTACAAAGTATAACCTCATAGCCCTCTTCTTTAAGCGCTAAACACGCCTGTGTACCAGCATAGTCAAACTCAGCTGCTTGACCAATTACTATAGGACCTGAACCTATAATCAAAACTTTTTTAATGTCTGTTCTCTTAGCCATTTTAATTTTCCTCCTGAATATATGTTAAATCTTGTTTATATACTGTTTTACCGCCACATACCGTTAAATAGCATTTACCAAAAAGCTTATAATTTTCAAACGGCATAGCCTTGCCCTTAGAGATAAATTCATCTGGATTTACTACAATCTCTTCATCAAGACACCATATTGTATAATCCTCGGCACTAATTGGAATGTTAAATCTTTTACGTGCATTAAAGCTTAATAAATCCATTAGTTTTTCAAGCGTAATTACATTTGTTTTCACAAAATATGTGTACATAAGTTGAAAAGCTGTTTCAATACCAACTATTCCAAACGCGCTCTTTTCAAGTCCTTTACTCTTTTCCTCAGCACTATGAGGGGCATGGTCGGTGGCTATCATATCAATTGTACCATCCTTAATACCCTCAATTAATGCGAGTTTATCTTCACAAGAACGCAAAGGCGGATTCATTTTAAAACAACCATTTTCTTGTAAATCACTATCATCAAGTATTAAGTAATGTGGCGCTGTCTCGCATGTAACATTTAAACCTTCTGCTTTCGCCTTGCGAATTAATTCAACACTCTCTTTACAAGAAATATGACATACGTGATAAGCGCATCCTGTTTCTCTTACGAGTTCTAAATCGCGTTTTATCGGTCCCCATTCACTCTCTGAACATATACCATGATGGCCATGAGCCTTTGCATATTCACCATCATGTATATATCCGCCAAAAAGCAGTGAATTATCCTCACAGTGTGCAACAATCACTTTACCCAATGCCTTAGCTTTAAGCATTGCTTCTTTCATTAATTCGCGAGATTGCACTCCACGTCCATCATCTGAAAACGCAATACAACTATCGGCCATACCTTCCATGTCTGAAAGTTTTTCACCATTTTGTCCTACCGTAATAGAAGCGTACGGATAAACATTAATCACGGCATCATTTTCAATAATTTTTAGCTGCTCGCCAAGATGTTGCATACTATCGGGTACAGGTTTTAAATTTGGCATAGTACATACCGAGGTATATCCTCCACGTGCTGCAGCCAACGAACCAGATTTTATTGTCTCTTTATAAGAAAAACCCGGCTCACGAAAATGCACATGCACATCGCAAAAACCGGGCAAAATGAAATAGTTATTTTGTGTATCAGCAAAAAAAGGTGACAAAACCGCCTTGTCAGCCGCAGGGACAAAGCCGTTTAGAAATTCAGGTTTATAAATATTGTTTTGATAAGATTTTGACATTAAAAAACCATCCTTTCAATAAACGAATTTTACAAGTGCTTTCTCACTCATTTTTATCTAATGTATTTTAACATAACCTACATATATTGTCAATCTAAAAAAAGTGAAAAATATTAATAAATTTTAATTTTTTATATAGCATTATTCATATATTTTTCACAAGGGGGATTTATATGTTTTTTGAACTATTAACACAAATTGTAACGAATTTATTTTATCTAGCTCTGCATGTAACAGGAGCCGGTGCATTCCCTGCTCCATTAAGCGCAAAACGCGAAAATGAACTTTTAAAATTAAAAGAACAAGGAGATATTAAAGCGAAAAACGAATTAATTGAACATAATTTAAGATTAGTTGCCCATGTAGTTAAAAAATATTATACGGCAAACTGTGAGCAAGATGACCTAATATCAATCGGTACTATTGGTCTTATTAAAGCAATAAACACATTTAAATGTGACAAAAAAATCCGACTTGCCACCTATGCCGCACGTTGTATTGAAAATGAAATTTTAATGCATTTTAGAAATCTAAAAAAAACAGCGCAAGATGTATATATCAGTGATCCTATTGACACTGATAAAAACGGAAACACGCTAACTCTTATAGATATTATTGCAGACGAAAGTAATATCGAGGATGAAATTGATACAAAATTAAAAATAGAAAAACTCAATTCAATATACGAAAAAACACTAAACAAACGCGAAATACAAACATTAAATATGCGTTACGGTCTTAGAGGAGAAACCGAACTTACACAACGCGAAATCGCAAAAAAACTTGGTATATCACGCAGCTATGTCTCGCGAATAGAAACAGCCGCCCTTGAAAAATTAAAAAGTAAATTTTACACATAAAAAAACGGTCAAAATTGACCGTTTTTTGTTGCATTATTCGTAAAGTGCTTTCCACTTAATTGTTGTTTCAGGATACTCTCCGACAACTTCAGAAATAGCTTCAACTTTTATAAAAATTTCATCGCCTTTTTTAACTTCCAACTCAACATAAGTACCGATACTATCGCTTTTTACATAATCTTCTGTTTCGGTAGTGCTACGCTGCTGAATAACTTGAAGTTCCTTATCGATGATTTTTTCAACAGTTAATTTTCCACTTTCAACATCGCTGAGAATATAAAATCTCATTTTACCATTTTTTGTTGCTGAATACTTGTAAAAATAACCTTGATCATTTCCTTCATCAAGCTTAATTGTAAAATCATTTTCAATTGAATTAACTACTTCAGGATTAGCGTGAGAACCTTTTGGACTTGAAAAATTAATTGTAAAGCTCTCGGTAGCAGTACCACAGTTACCAATCTCAAATAAAACTCGATCACTATCGGTTAAATCGGATTCAACAAAGAAGTTAACTACACCATTTTGAGCTCGATATGTAACATTATTATAAATAACATAAGCGTTAGCACTATTAATTGTAAGCCACTTGTTACCTGCAGCCATAATTTTATAGTAAACCGACTTCCCTGCTTCGATATCAACAGTTATGACATTACCAGCCTCATCAAGCGCAGTAGAATAAGTTTTTTTAGAGTCGTTTGAGCCTGTTGACTCATCTTCAGACTCAACAAATGTTGATGGTCTGGTACTTGATGTGTCACCACTTTGGCCACCATTACCAACACTAACAACATTTTCAGTAAAACTATTGCTGCTGTTACTATTGCTTTTATCAGTATTTTCAGTGCTACCGTTTTGGTTAGAAGTATTATTACTACCACTTTGTGAAGAGTAATTATTCTTATTAGAAGATGATGCATTGTTACCAGTTACAGAAGTCTGTTGATTATCACTAGAAGAAATATCACTTTCATTTAAAATAATATCGCTACTATTATCATCTTCAACAACATCAACAATAGAATATACCTCACTAGAGTTGCTTAAAAAATTCCCAGATGACATATCGTTGTTCATTTTACGGCATCCTGCCAAAGTTGAAAGTATAAAAACCAATGAGAATATTATTGTAATTATTTTTTTTGTCATTTAAATCGCCTTACTTTTTAGTAATTTCAAGTCTATAAACCGAGCTTCCTGGTGTAATGTGAATAACTTCATCACCAGTATACTCGTAACCTTCTGGACAAGATGTAACTTGCAACTTATAACCTTCGGTTACTGCTAAATTAAACACTGCTACACCATCTGAATCTGTTCTTGCAGGCACACATAAATCTTTACACATTTGAAGCATAACACCCTCAACAGCGTTGCCATCAGCATCAACAACCTTGACACTAAATTTAGGTGCTGATGTTTGTGTATCTAGATTATCGGTTTGATTATTAACGGTGTCATTTTTTTCATTTGTTGTTGTATTGTTTTTGTCCTTGCCACATGCACTAAGGCAAAAAACAAAACACAAAACCAAAATAAGAGCTAATATTTTTTTCATTTAAATCAATCCTTTTTTATTTTATATCACTAATATTTCTAATTATCGATTGCTTATAATCATCATCAGAAAAGAATTTAAATATACTTCCAAAAACACCATCTTGTGTGATGGCACCCTCATGTGATAAGGCGATCTTACCATAACGATCAATAACAACGGTTGTTGGAAATCCTGAAATACCTAGAGCGCTAATCCAATCCTCATTACCCTTTGCTAAAGGTAATGTGAGTTCATTTTGAGTTGCATATTTTTTTATCTCATTCTCTTTATCTGTTGTTGGATTAATGGCAATTACTGCTACATCATCGTTATATTTATCACTTGCTGATTGTAAATATGGAAATTCCATTTGGCATGGACCACAGTTAATAAACCAAAAATTGAGTACAATAGCTTTTTTGGTTTCCAACAATTCAGAAAATTTATAAGTATTTCCGTTTACATCAGTAATTGTGTAATCACCCATATAATCGCCAAGCTCATAACTACTTGTTGATAAATCAGCATTACTTACAAGTTTTGCTTTGCTACCATTACCACACCCTGTAATACAAACAAGACAAAAACATAAAGTTATTGCAAGAATTTTTTTAGTAATATTTTTCATAACATCATCACTCAGCATAGCAACACATTAATAACCATGCGATTTCTTGGTTAATACTAGCAATATTTTCGCCAGAATTATCCTTAAAAATGTATCCATCACTTTCAGGATTCCACCAACCTACATAATCACCACGTTGTTGAATAATGTACTTCAAATCTTCAGTTAATGGATAAACCCCATTTTCTTCATCTACATACTCGATGTATTCAAGCAAACATTCGGAATAACTTTCTTTTTTGATAAAGTTTTCATCTTCATCAAAGAAATATTTACTAACTCCAGAACGATCTAGAATTGTTTTAAAAGAATCGATATATTTGCAATCTTCGGCAAGTCGAACTAAAACAATAGGACCATTTTTGTCATTTAAATGATAATAACCATCATCATTTAAAACCAATTTATAAGTATCTGTACTAGCGGTAAGGTCAAACTCTTTGATTTCAAGACCAGCAGATAACTTATAATCTTGAAGCTCAACCGATTTTTGATATATAGTCCAAGGTTCATCTTCAATCGTTTTTATGGCATCGCCTAAACGGTTAATACCGATAACACAACTTTTAACCTTTTTACTAGCATCAACGCCTATAACAAATGTAGATGTGCCTGTTCCATTAGTACCAATCATATCGGACTTTACATTTATAGAAAATTTATTGTCCTTGATTTCAGCGGTATTTTCTTCTTGAACAAAATGTGGTGCACCATAATATCCCAACGTTACATTGCTTCCATCAGGTATAGAAAACTCATAATTACCCTCTTTAGTTGGTGTAAAAGTAAAATAATTACGGCTTTTTTCGTTAAGCTCTACATAAGTACAACCTACATTTAATGCGTATGAATCAAATTCATCAGAACCAACATAAAGTTTTTCAGGCTCACTTGTAACTTTATATGCTAAAACAATATCTATTTCATTTTTCCTAGAGGACATTTTTATATCGGTATCATAATAATACTCAACATCATCTTCTGCGAACTGAAGTGCAATATTGTAATTACCATTTACAAGTGATTTTGTGGCTTTACCTTGATCGTTACAGGATTGCATCGCTACCTGTTTTCCACCCTGCATAAATTTAACTACTATACCACTAGTATATGGATTACCTAAGGCATCCTTTAAATTAACGGTATAGTCCTTTTCACCCTTTCCGCACGCAGTAAGGGTAAAAAGTGAAAATGTAAGCACCACAATTAAAAGAACCGAAATTAATCTTTTAATATTTTTCATAATAATCATTCTCTCTTAAGAAATTAATCTTTAGCTCCAAGATAGTCATAGTAGTAACAAATCTTTAACCAAGAATTTTCTACATCATCAAATGTGTATTTGTCCATAAGCTCTTGTAAAATTTCAGCAAGTTGCTCATCAACAACAACACATCCATCAAGTTCAGTACCAGACTTATCTATTTTGCTTAAATACTTCTTGATGTCTTCTGTAAGATCATCACCATCACCGTGATAACGACCTGCAAATACATCTTCAATCTCGTAAAGCTCGGCGTTAGAATCATATTCTTCACCCCAAAGTTTTTCAAGATATTCTATTGTTTTTTCGACATCATTATCATTTTGTTTTAAGTATGCCAATATTTCGCCATCGGTTTCAGATTTACTGAAATCAAATCCACCCATATCAATCATCTCTACAATTGAACGATCAAAAACATTAGTCATACTAGTAAAGTCTGCATAAATTAGACTGCCATCTTCACTGTCATAGTATTTGCCATCTTTAAGCTTAGGCTCGATACCACCAGCAATTATATCATACATCGCACTACCAGTAGCATCTGTATCGTATGTGAAATATCCAGGAGCACACAAACGGAATAGTTTATGTGAAGAACCAATAAATTCTACATCATAATTAATAGTACCCGTAGCGTAAACATCCCAAAAAGCCATATTGATATAATAAGGTGTTCCCGCTTCCATATAGTAAACCATAGAACAGTTATTAGAATCAGTATATAGTCTTTCATCGTGTTCGTAGGTGTAAATTATCTCACCGTTTTCATTGAATATCCAAGCATCTATTCCTTCTTCATAATCACTTTTTGAAGTAAAACGATAAACACCAGACTGAGAGGGTATAAATTCAGCAAACATACCTCTTGGAATTATCGCACGATCGTAATAAAAACTATTGCTTGGAACATTTTTACCAACAACAGCTGAAGGAGCGCTAAATGTAGCAAGACCCTTAATTGGATCCTCTAGTTGTGATGTACCAGCACCATAAGCCTGATAGTATTTACATATCTTAAGCCATTCGTTTTCATCATCTTCAAAACCAGCAACTTCCGCTACTTGTTTAAGCATTTCAGCAAGTTCTTCATTAACGGTACAAATACCATTTATACTTGAATTAGATGCATAAGAGAAGTATTTAACCATACCCAATCCATCTTCTTCAACCTTATCATAAAGACTTACGCCTTTTTTATCAGCATCGCCATTTGAAACAATTTCTTGAACAGACTGTTCTTCATTAAATGGTGTGTAGCCCATTAAATCAGCAAGAAGTAAAGGTCCGTTTTCGTTGCCAACATGATAATAGCCATCGTTTTTATTTAATACAACATCCACATAGCTAAATTTTCCATCTTTTTCGGTCGCAGCATAACGTGGCAAGTATGTAGCTGTATCAATATTAGACTTGTCTACAACTCTCATATTATCGACATACACAGTGTCTTCGCCCTCTGTGCCATCCTCATCCTTAAGGAAGCAAAGCGCTATTTCATACGTACCATCTTCTTCAGCAACACATGGATAACAAGTTTTCCACTCCTCAGTCTCAGACACACCAGAAATTTGGAAAACATCCTCATCATTTACTATTACATACATAATGTCACAACCAAGTTCGGATGAAACTAGGTAATCGAAACCAACAGCTTGACCAGCTTTTAGCTCAACATCTGCATACATAATAGCATAAGAGGAATCTATACCCTTGTTAGATGCGTACACACAAGAACGACCAGACTTTTCACCAATAATAAATGGCCAGAAATACTCTGCATTCTCATCTTCTGTTTCAGCATGATATTCAACATTTATAGTTCCTTGATTAATTGTAGAAGAAATTTCATCACTTGATGGCATTTCATATGTAGGTTTAATTTGAGTTAGCAAATCGCCTATACCATTTTCACAAAGCTTTTGATTATAGTCATCAGCTGTAAAATGATCGAATGCACATACCCAAGGGCGTTTACTTGTTACTGCGCCAGGTTCTACAACGCAAATTACACCATATTGGTCTATGAAAACAGAAGTTGGATAACCCTGAACACCAAATGTGTTTGCCCATGAAGATGAGCATGACACCATTGGGAATGTATATCCATACTGCTTTTGGAATCCATCAACAACATTACTATCTTCCATAGGATTAAGCGCAATGATTTCTACATCATCACTATAATCTTTGTAAATTTCATTCATCAAAGGAAATTCTTTTAAACACCAATCACATGTGGTATACCAAAAATTGAGAACAACCAACTTTTTGCTCTTTAAAACCTCTGAAAGTTTTATCTCAGTTCCATCTGGCTTTGCAACTGAAAAATCATACATAACATCGCCTAGTCCTAGAGTTGCAGCCGAAAGTTCTTCATCGGTAACAAGTGAAGAAGTAAGAATAATGTCTTTTGAAGTTCCTTCAAACTTATAACTTTCTTCCACATCATATCCCTTTGGAACTGATGTTAAAACAATTGCATAATCATCACTTTCATCAAGATTAAAAGTAGCAACACCTTTATCATTTGTTTTGGTGTAGTCTACCATGTCATTAAGACTATCATCGGTATATATGTATACATCAATCCCTGACATCGCCATACCGCCTACTGTCTTTAAATTTAATGTATAAAGTGTATTGCCTTGAGGTCTATCAAAATCGGCATCAGCGCCATCCTTTTTGATAAAAGCAAAATACACAGTTGCACCAACAATGGCAAGAACTAGTATCGCAGCAATAATAGCAAAAAGGACTTTTTTGGACATGATAAATCCCCAAATTTTGCTAAAGAAAATCTTAATTTTTTCCATAACTCCTCCAACATGAATAATAAAATTTTATTTTGGATATAAATCACCTAATTATTCACGTTATTTTAACATATTATTTATATTATAGTCAACAAAAAAATAACATAAATTTAAAAAAGTTAACCCAATAAAATTAGGTTAACTTTTTTAAATACCGGTAAAATCAAAATCAGGAATATAATTAATTGTTGCACTACTTAATTCTTGTATATAACAGTTTTCGAAATTACTGTCTGCAATATAATCTACAACCTTGTCATACTCTCGTTTTGTAATTTTGCGATTAATTATATTCATATCTTTTGCTTTATGAACTGGTATATACTGACTCATAATACTAAAATAAGCGTTGGGCATATTTTCTATTACCCAATCAAATATCTGAATAGCATCGCGCGTAGCTGATGGCATCAGCAAATGTCTAACCACTACACCCTTCTGCATTATGCCATCTTGAAAAACACATTCAGGTTGCTGTGTATATACTTCTAATAATGCATTTTTACATATTTGAGGATAATTAAATGCCATAGAATAACGCTCTGCTTTTTGATTATCAATATATTTAAAATCCATTAAATATATATCGACATACCCCTCAAGTTTTTTTAATGTTTCGACACATTCATAACCACTTGAATTATAAACTATTGGTATATTAGGTCTATAAATATTAAGGGCATTTATAATTGTTTCGACAAAATGAGTTGGCGTTACAAGATTTATATTGTGAGCACCTTGATTTTCAAGACTTTTAAAAATATCAGCAAGTTGATTTTCTGTTATTGTTTTTCCAATATTATTAGTACTAATATTGCTGTTTTGGCAAAACACACAATGTAACGAACATCCACTAAAAAATATTGTCCCAGAACCGTTAGTGCCACTTATTGATGGCTCCTCCCAAAAATGAAGAGCCGCACGAGCAACAACAGGCATTGTCGGCATTGCACACACGCCACCAATATTTTGCGTTTCGTTACGAAATGCATTACACTGTCGTGGGCACAGATTGCACAACATCTTCGTTCTCCTTTGGTGATTTAATCTTTGGTTCCAAAATTTTACGTTTTACAACAAGCCTATCGTAGGTTTGTTTATAACTAACTCTACAAACATATTTCTTGCCACAATCAGCGCAAACAAAATTAGCATTAAACCAATTATTATGATATTTCCATTTGGTTGAGCGTCTTAATTTGCTTTCACATTTTTCGCAATAAAAAACGTGTGTTTCTTTTTGAATACGCTCATCATTTATGCGACTTATATAATATGGTTTAAAATAAAGTTGTTTATAAAATTCGGGGTCAGCAGTATCTTTAATAAGCTTTCCAAATGCCGATTGATTATAGTGTTTTTTAAGCAGCGCAGCACATAGCAAGCTATCATCTTTTGCGGTATGTAAATCATAATTTTCCGTGGTAATTCCTAAAAGCTCAGCAGCAGAACCCAACGAAATTTGTGATTTAATTTCATGACCTAAAAGACGTAATTCACCTTGAATAAATACCTGTAAATCAAGATATTTTTGTATTTTGAATTTTCTACCATCAAGTAAATATTTTTCATTTTCGGTAATTGTATATAAATCAGAATTACTCCAAGTAATGGTGACAGTATCATTACCAAGCCACTCGTTATATTTATCGATAGCGCTTTCTAACGTAATTCCATCGAGCATCATTTCTTTTGTAATACCTGTAAGTTCAGTAAAACGGCGAGAAACTCTACGAGTAAACGAAGATTTTATAGTAACATCAAAAATATCAACTATATTAAAATTTTCATCCAATTTAACAGCGCCTATTTGCAATATCTGATTTATAAATCTTTTATGCAATTTATGATAAGCGCTATCCCATTCCATATCAAGTATTACGTAATTCATCAGCGATTTTTAGCCTCGTGTTTCATGCGTAATTCCTTATTAAGTATTCTTTTACGAATGCGAATATTATTTGGTGTAACTTCAACAAGTTCATCATCTTTAATAAAATCAAGTGATTGTTCAAGACTCATAATTGATGGTGGAACAAGTTTTAAAGCATCATCTGAACCAGATGCGCGAGTGTTTGTAAGATGTTTTGCTTTACAAACATTACAAACAATATCATCGCTTTTGGGGCTTTCACCAACTATCATACCCTCGTAAACTGGCACACCAGCACCAATAAACAAGCGGCCTCGACTTTGAGTATTAAATAGTCCGTACGCAGTACTTTCGCCTGTTTCGTGAACGATGATAGAACCTGTGTTACGTTGGTCTATATCACCCTTATATTCCTCATAACCATTAAAAATATGGTTCATAATTCCATTACCGTTAGTATCGGTCATAAACTGTGAACGATATCCCAAAAGGCCACGAGCGGGTATCAAAAACTCTAAATGAGACATGCCACCCTCACGAGTACCCATGTTTTGAAGTTCTGCATGGCGAGTGCCCAATCGTTCCATAACAGCTCCAACATACTGCTCTGGAACCTCGATCATCAAAAGCTCGATTGGTTCAAGCAATTTACCATTTTCATCATGTTTGTATATCACGTTTGGAGGTGAAACCTGGAATTCATATCCTTGGCGGCGCATAGTTTCTATAAGAATAGAAAGATGCAATTCGCCTCGACCAGACACTTTAAATGTATCAGCGCTATCGGTTTCTTCTACACGAAGACTAACATTAGTTAGTACCTCTTTAAAAAGACGTTCTCGCAAATTACGAGAAGTAACATATTTACCATCTTTACCTGCAAATGGTGAATTATTTACCATAAAATTCATAGCCAGTGTAGGTTCATCAATTTTTACAAAAGGCAATGGTTCAATATGCTCAACATCACATGCGCTCTCACCTATTTCAAGTTCGCTAATA
>JAZRKK010000021.1:0-7177 GCA_045646305.1 Acutalibacteraceae bacterium | reverse complement strand
TTCTCTTCAGCTGCTGCTGCGCCGCCTGCTGCTGGAGCTGCTACTGCTACTGCAGCTGCTGCAGATACGCCAAATTCCTCTTCTACTGCTTTAACGAGCTCAGAAAGCTCAAGAACGGTAAGAGTTTTTAACTCTTCAATCATAGCTGTAATCTTTTCAGATGCCATTTTAGTTTCCTCCAATAAATGTTTTTTGTTTAGATTTTTTGTTTTTAATTATTCTGCTGATTCTTCAGCTGGGGCACCGTCTTTATCAACGATAGCCTGTACAGCACGAGCAAATGCTGCGATAGGTGCCTGGAAGGCACTGAGAACTGTTGCAAGAAGAACTTCTCTGGAAGGAAGTTTTGCAAGTTCTGCGATGGTTTCAACACTTACAACTTTGCCATCAAGGAAGCCAGATTTAACTGTGAAGTTGTCGTGGCTGTCGGCAAATTTGCAAAGTATTCTTGCTGCTGCGGTGTAGTCCTCGTTTGCGAGTGCGATAGCGGTTGTACCTTCACAAACACTAGCAATATCACCGAGGTCAGTACCTTCAACTGCGCGCTTTAAGATAGAGTTCTTAACTACAAAGTATTGTATACCAGCTTCGCGGAGCTCTTTACGAAGAGCTGTATCGTCAGCAACGGTGATACCCTTATAATCAACAACAACACCTGTAATAGCGGCGCCGAGTTTTTCGGAAAGTTCAGCAACAGCCTGCTTTTTTGCTTCTAAAACCTTTGCGTTTGGCAATGTGTTTCACCTCCGAGTGAAAATAAAAAATGTCCACCCAAGGACACAAGGGTAGACATGAAAAAGTTAAATTCAACATTTCACGCTCACCTCGGTAGGCGTTAAACTTACGGCTTTTGCCACCTACTGTCTTTGGATTGCCAAACTATTATATACAACCTAATGTGATTTGTCAAGTATTATTTTAAATTTTTTTCGAGCGTTGATCCATTGTAATAGTGTAGCAGTATTTCTTTATATGTATATCCTTGCTTTGCCATATAGTCTGCGCCTGTTTGACTCATACCAACGCCGTGACCATAACCTTTTACCTTAAACAAAAACCCATTTTCAATTATTTCTACTGTAAAATTACTTGAGCGAAGACCTAGCAGTTTAGCAATTTCGCTGCCTGTTATTTTTGTTTCGCAAAATTTCAAATCTTTAACGTATTCGTTTTCAAGGATATTAAAATCGCTGAAGTAGTTTTGAATTTCACCCGAAGCAGATGTGACACTTTTTAATTTTTCAACAATTTCCTCTGTTGTAAAACTGACTTCGCTTAAATATCCTTCGGCTAGTTTATCGCCATCGCTTACAACAGATTTAAGATAGGGGATATCTTTGCCCCACACATCATTACAAGAATTTGTAACACCAGGTGATATTGCATGATATGCTGCAAATATAGGTTTGTCTTCGTAGATCAAAATTTCGTTTTGCACAGCCAAAATGCAATCTTCTATTTTTTTGGTGTATTCATTCGATTTTTCACCCCAACGCGCCGCGGCTTCTTCGTGAGTTATAAAGCATTGTGATGTTTCACTGTCGGCAGTTAGGTCATAATCGGCATTAGTGTTGTTTTGCTTTCGATAACACGCAAAAGTATATGCGGCAACAGCCTGAGCTTTTAATGCTTCTGTTTCGTATAAAGCGGGCATTTCGGCAGCAACCACGCCAAAAACATAATCCTTTGCCGAAAGTTCTAAAACATTACCATCTTTTAATATTTTAAAACTATCATAAGAGTTTTTTGGTGCTTCTTTTTGATATAAAACACTATCATCATCAGCAGCTGCTTGAATTGATGTTGAACTTTTAGGCAGTGATAGAAGTGGAATTACCAACATAGAAAACATAATTATTATAATAGAAATAAATGTACTTTTCATAATATACCTGCCATTGCTTTATTGAATATTGACTTTTTAAGTATCACTATATAGAATATATATGTTTAAAAGTTTTTTAAAATTCTTTGAGGTGATATTTATTATGAGATATCGTCATACGATGACATTGCTTGGCTTGTGTTTGCCGATTTGTCTAATACTTCGTGCTTTACAATTGGCTTTTACAATTGACAGTACAACTGGTTTCATAAAACAACAATTTTCCGGTATAAGTGTAACAATAATGATTATAATTTTTGCGGGCATTATATCGGTAGGTCTTATAGGTTTTGCCACTGATGGTGTAAAAATACAAAACAGCGAAAAAAATATTTTTGTTTCAGTTAGTGCTTTTTTAGCGGGAGGAGCATTCATATATAATACTATCGCATCACTTCAAGTTAAAAACATAACTGCATGGTATGATGTCGTAACAATATTTTTAGGTCTTGTAACAGCTGCTGTGTTTGTTGCGTATGGTATTAAAAATATATGCGACATTGAGTTTCCGGATATTTTTCTTATAGTTCCTGTTTTTTACTATATTTTAAGGCTCATAACTATATTTGTAAGCACTTCGGCGTTATCGCTTGTTACAAAAAATATTTTCTTGATTTTTGCAAATGGAACAGTATTACTTTTTATGTTTGAATTTGCTAAAATTCAAAACAATGTTGATGAAAAGCCTCAAAGTAAAAAAGTTTTTGCAGCTGGAATTATGGCAGCTATGCTATGTTTTACTGAAAGTTTGCCTAAATTTATTGCTCAAAAGGATATAATGTCAACACGTGATATATCGGACAGCATTCTTACACTTGCGGTGGGTATATTTATTCTTGTTCACTTGATTATCAACTTTAAAGATAAAAGTAGTTTAAAAAACATTCATACTGCAAAACATTTAGCAGAATAAATTGACAAAATATGTTTTAGCGTATATAATTAGTATTGTGTATGTTCAGTTGGTTATACTAGTTTAAATAAGATAATTCAAAAGACGGGAGTGCCGTATTTGGAAAAGTTTGTAATAAATGGAGGCAAGGCGCTACAGGGTAGTGTTCATATAAGCGGTGCAAAAAACGCAGCGGTAGCAATCTTGCCCGCAGTACTTCTTGCAGACAGTCCTTGTATTATTGAAAATTTACCTGAAATATCTGACGTATCCACTCTGCTTCGAGCAATAAAAGGCCTTGGAGCGGATGTTCGTGCTATAAATAAATCATCCGTAGAAATCAACCCAAGAAGCGCAAACTCTTATGTTATTGATAAGAAAATGGCTGAGGGTATGCGAGCTTCAAGTTATTTCTTGGGCGCACTTTTAGGAAGACACAATCGTGCGCGTGTGGCGCCACCTGGTGGATGTGATTTTGGCGTTAGACCTATCGACCAGCACATTAAGGGTTTTGAAGCTCTTGGCGCTAAAGTTATAATTGAAAATGGTATGGTGGATGCTAGAGCGCAAGAACTTAGAGGATGCTCAATTTATCTTGATGTTGTTTCTGTTGGCGCTACTATAAATATTATGTTAGCCGCTACGAAAGCTCGAGGACTTACTGTTATAGAAAATGCTGCTCGCGAACCACATATCGTTGATCTTGCAAACTTTTTGAATTCTATGGGCGCAAATATTATGGGCGCCGGTACAAGCGTTATAAAAATACGTGGTGTGGACAAGTTACACGGTACTACTTACAGTATCATACCCGACCAAATAGAAGCGGGTACTTATATGGTAGCTGCTGCTGCAACACGTGGTGATGTTGTTATAGAAAATGTAATTCCAAAACATTTGGAATCCATAATAGCAAAGCTTGTAGAAGCAGGTGCGGAAATTACTGAATATGATGAAGCTGTTCGCGTAAAGATGACCGGCAGACCCAAAAAATGCAACGTAAAAACTATGCCGCATCCTGGTTTCCCAACCGATATGCAACCACAGATTGCGACTCTTTTGGCTATTGCTGAGGGTACTAGCATTGTGACTGAGGGTGTATGGGATAATCGCTTCAGATACGTTGAACAATTAATAGGTATGGGAGCTAAAATTCAGGTCGATGGTAAGATGGCTGTTATAACAGGCGTTGAAAAATTGACATCTGCTCCGGTAAAAGCGGTTGATCTTAGAGCGGGTGCTGCTATGATTATCGCAGGACTTATGACCGAGGGTATAACCGAGGTTGAAAACATTATTTATATTGATCGCGGATATGAAAATGTCGCTGAAAAGTTGCAAGAACTTGGCGCAGATATAAAACGCGTTCCTATTATTAATAAGGAAGCGGTTGTAAAAAACGCATAAATAAAATTAAATGGCGGCTTTTTAAAGCCGCCATACTTATATGAAAGGGGGATATTTATGGCTAGATTTTGCACACTTGCTAGTGGGTCTAAAGGTAACAGTACATACATTACTACGCCCGATGGCGACATACTAATAGATGCGGGAATTTCTTGTAAAACACTAAAGGGCGCTATTGAATCGGTAGGTTGCGATATATCAAATTTACGTGCTATTGCTATAACTCATTCGCATACTGACCATATAAAAGGTCTAAAACCGCTAATAAAAGCCATTAATGTTCCCGTTATAGCATCTACAAAAACATTAGAGTATTTATGTGACAACAATTTTTTACAGTCTGAAACAAAGGTTGTTTCTGCCGATGATGGCACTGTTATGTTTGGTGATACTGTATTGAATTTTTTTGCTACAAAGCATGATGCTGTCGGCAGTGGTGGCTATGCAATAACCTTGCCTGATGGCAGAAGAGTAGCAGTATGTACTGATTTAGGGGTTGTTACCGAAAGTGTTAGGCAAAATCTTTTAGGATGCGATACGGTTTTGTTAGAGTCAAATCATGATGTTGAAAAATTGCGCCGAGGACCTTATCCGGCACAACTTAAACTAAGAATATTATCTGATGAGGGACATTTATCAAATAATGCTTGCGCTTCGGAAATACCTTTGCTTTTAAAAAGCGGAACAAAACGGATAGTACTAGGCCATTTAAGCGAAGAAAACAATACTCCTTTATTAGCGGCTTCAGCTGTAAGAACAGCACTTGCTGCTATTGGCGCCAAAGAGCAAGAGGATTATATTTTAAAGATAGCCAAACCAAAAACACCAGAGGTGACGTTGTTTTGATTAAAATTACGTTTATTACACTTGGAAAACTGAAAGAAAAATATTTGCGAGATGCCGTTGATGAATATTCAAAGCGACTTTCTAGGTATTGCAAATTAGAAATTGTTGAACTTTCTCCAATAAATTTGCCTGAAAAGCCCTCACAGAGTGAAATTGATATTGCATTACAAAAGGAATCTGAATTGATTGAAAAACGAATACCAGAAAATTGCAAAATAATAACGCTGTGTGTAGAGGGTAAAGCGTACTCAAGCGAACAACTTGCAGATTTTGTTGACCAAAATACAAATAGCGGTAAAAATATGTGTTTTATAATAGGAAGTTCGTATGGATTGAGTGATACGATAAAAAAGAAATCGGATCTAAGGTTATCCGTTTCGGCAATGACTTTTCCACACCAGCTTTTTAGAGTAATGCTTCTAGAGCAAATTTATCGTGCTTTTAAGATTAACGAAGGCTCAACATATCACAAATAAAAAACCAAACTCTTTAACGAGTTTGGTTTTTTATTATATAAAAGAAAGGAAATATTCTTATGGGTAGTGTATATGGGTATGCAAGAGTGTCTAGTATTGATCAAAATGAAGATAGACAAATGGTTGAAATGAACAAAAATAAAGTACCTAAATCCAATGTTTATATAGACAAGCAATCAGGGAAAAACTTTGAAAGGCCACAATACATAAAACTTGTAAAAAAATTAAAAGAAGGCGATTTGTTATATGTGTTAAGCATAGACAGATTAGGAAGAAATTATGATGAGATCCAAAAGCAATGGAGAATATTGACAAAAGAGAAAGGCATAGACATTTGTATAATCGATATGCCATTACTTGATACTCGAAAAAGCAAAGATCTAATGGGTACATTTATAGCAGATTTAGTTTTGCAAATTCTTTCTTTTGTAGCACAAAGTGAAAGAGAAAACAATAAAACTAGACAAGCACAAGGTATTGCAATAGCAAAGCAAAAAGGGGTGAAATTTGGCAGGCCCCCAAAATCATTATCAAAAGAGTTAGTCGAAAAGTGGGAAAGAAAAGAGATTTTAATTTCGGAGGTCTTGTCACAAAGCAATATAAGCAGAGCTACTTTTTATAGAAAAGTCAAAGAAATAAAAAATTTAACAAAGTAAATTTCTCTCAAAAAGTGTACTTTTTGAGAGAAATAATGTTTCACCATATTTTACCATAAAACAAACATAATTTCAAGTATCAAAAAATATTATTCTTATTTTTTTATATCTCAAAAAGTACACTTTTTGAGATATAAAATAGGAGGCGCAATAATGTTTAAAAAGATTTTAATTGTGGCAACAGCGATAGTGCTTGTAGCAGCTCTATCGGTAGGTAGTGCGGTGTTGATTCACGACTGGCGAAACGATAGCGTAAAAGTATCTACAACTGTGGAAAACGGACTTTCAGCTTATGAAATAGCTAAGCAGTATGGTTACGAAGGAACTGTGCAAGAATGGTTAAATTCTTTAAACGGAAAGTCAGCTTATGAAATAGCGGTGGATAACGGTTATTCAGGTAGTGAAAGTGAGTGGGCTGCAACTCTTAAAGCTACATCAGGTAAAGATGGAGTAGGCATAAAGACCGCTGCGTTTAATGCAAATGGTCAACTAGTTATTACTCTTACTGATGGAACTGAACTAAACCTTGGCAACGCAAAAGGTGTTGATGGCGTTAATGGTGCTAATGGCGCTGATGGTAAAGATGGCACTAATGGTGTTGCAGGTAAAGATGGCGTTAATGGTAAAGATGGTGCCGATGGTAAAGATGGAAAAGATGGTACTAATGGTGCTGATGGTGTTGGTATAACAGCAGCTAATATAAATGCTGATGGCGAGTTAGTTATTGCTTTTTCAAATGGCGAAATCGTTAATTTGGATAAAGTTGTAGGCATGAATGGTAACGATGGAATAGGTGTTGCAAGTTCTGAGATTAATGAAAACGGTGAACTAGTAATTACATATACCAACGGACAAATTGCTACACTTGGCATCGTTGTTGGCGCTGATGGCAAAGATGGTGTCGATGGCGAAAAAGGTGACAAAGGTGATGCCGGAACTGATGGCGTAAGTGTATCTAAAACAGAGATAAACGACAAAGGCGAACTAGTAGTTACTTTGTCAGATGATACTGTAC
>JAZRKK010000020.1:0-5038 GCA_045646305.1 Acutalibacteraceae bacterium | reverse complement strand
CACGTTGACGCCAAGCAACAATGTTGATGAAATCGGTCTGCTGTTCTTCACCTGCACGATAGTTACGATTTACAGCAATGGAAAACGTTGTAACGGGAATACCGTTATTTGTGGTCTTTAGCTCTGGGTCTGCTGTTAGACGTCCAGTTAAAACTACAAGATTAAACATTTTAAAATTCCTCCATTACTTTCTTATTACCATAATGCGAAGAACGCCTTCGGTAATACCTGCAACACGTTCAAGTTCTGCAGGGAGTGACGGTTCACTAGTCATTGTTGTGAAGATGTAATAACCTTCAGTTTCATCGTTGATTGGATATGCGAGTCTACGCTTACCCCATTCGTCAACATTTTCGACCGCACCGTTTTTAGCAATAAGGTCATTAAACTTTTCTTTAAGAGCGTTAACAGCTTCATCACCGTTTGCTACTGAAAGAACAAGAGCTACCTCATACTTGTTGGTCATTTCGTTGCACCTCCTTCTGGTCTAATGGCTCCGTGTATCTAACACGGGGCAAGGAGCTAATTTTGAATAAAATTCAATTAGCGACTAACATTATAACATAATTTTACAATTTGTCAACTTTTTTATTTTTTAATTGATTTTTTAACACATATATAATATAATAAACGCGAAAAAGCTAAAAGGAGAATTTGATTTATGCTACTTGCAATTGATATTGGCAATACAAATATCACCCTTGGCGCATACGATAACGATGTTTTGCGTTTTACCGCTCGACTTGCTACTGTTCATGGTACAACTGCTGACCAATATGCTGTTGAAATAAAAAACATTCTTGAGCTATATGGTCTTCAGGCGGCTCGAATTGAGGATTGTATTGTTTCCTCTGTTGTACCATCGGTTGGTACTGCTGTTAGCAATGCAGTATCTTTACTATGCAATATTATTCCTCTCGAACTCGGTCCTGGTGTAAAAACCGGCCTTAATATTAAAATCGACAATCCTGCACAGCTAGGCGCTGATTTGGTTGCTGGTGCTGTTGGTGCTATAAGCGAGTATACTCTACCTTGCGTTGTTATTGATATGGGTACTGCTTCAACAATTAGTGTAATTGATAAGAATGGTTCATATCTTGGTGGTGTGATTTCAGCAGGTGTACGCCTTACTTTGAAGGCACTTACTGAAAACACAGCACAATTACCAGCTATTGACATTGTAGCGCCAAAATCCGTTATATGCTCTAACACTGTTGATTGTATGAAATCTGGTCTTATTTATGGAACAGCTGCTATGATCGATGGTTTGCTTGATAGAATTGCCGATGAACTTGGTGAAACACCAACTGTTGTTGCTACCGGTGGTTTGTCAAAAGAAATAATCGTTCATTGCAATAACGAAATTATATATAACGCAAATTTACTACTTGATGGTTTGCGAGAAATTTACGAAAAAAACAGATAATTATGAGGTGTTACTTATGTTAAAACAAGAGCTATTAAATAGAAATCTACCAGAGCTTCTTTCACGCGAAGATATGGTTGAAATTATGCAACGTGAAGTTTACGGTTATTTACCAGAAAACAATTTTGAATGGTCTGTATCAAATCAAAAAAATCTAGAATTGCGTTTTGCAAGAGGAAATGTTGTTCATTCTTGTGTTGATTTCACACTAACTAATGAATATGGAAGTCACACCTTCCCTGTTCATCGCCTCTTACATCAAGATGGTAAAAAACATCCTGTTATTCTTTGTATAAACTTTGACCACATGGTTCCTAACAAATACTTCCCAATTGAAGAAATTGCTGAGCAGGAATTTGATGTTATTACATATTGTTATACCGATATAACAACCGATGACCGTGATTTTACAACCGGTATTGCACCACTCGTTTTCCCCAACGGCAGACAGACCGATACCGATTGTGGCAAGATTTGTCTTTGGGCATTTACTAATATGCGCGTTCTTGATTATGCACTTACTCTTGAAGGTACTGACGAGAAAAATGTTGCTATACTAGGTCATTCGCGCCTTGGTAAAACAGCTCTTGTTACAGGTATGTTAGATGAACGTTTTACTCATGTTTTTTCAAACAATGCAGGATGCGCTGGTGATGCTATTGCACGTGGTGGTAGTGGCCTTCCTGATTCGAATGGCAATTTTGCTGTTGAACAAGAGTTCCGTGGTGAAACAATTGAACGCATTTGGCATCATTTCCCATGTTGGTTCTGCAATAACTATGAAAAATATACCAAACAAAATTACGGTACCGATTTTGACCAACATTTTGTTTTAGGTAGTATCGCACCTCGTAAAGTTTGTGTAAATGCTGCCGAGCTTGACTACTGGGCTGATCAAAAAAGCGAACAACTTTGCTGTATGGCTGCTGCAAAAGCTTGGGAAAATATGGGCCTAGATGGTATGGAAGAATGTGATCATTATCTTACATCTGGTGAAACCTTACTTAATGGTAATGTAGGCTTCTTTATGGCACCCACAAAACATTTCCTATCTAGACATGCTTGGAATAATTACATGGAATTTATGCGCAGACATTTAAACAAATAATTCTGAGGTGATATTATGCTGATGCAAGAATTGATTAAACGAAATCTTCCCCCACTAAAATCCCGTGAGGAAATGATTGAGATTTTACAACGTGAGGAATATGGTTATTTACCCGAAAACAATTTTGAATGGTCGGTTTCTAACTATAAGATATTTGATAAACGCCTATATAAAGGAAATGTTATTTATTCTACCGTTGATTTTACATTAACAAATAAAAACGGTTCTCATACTTTCCTTGTAAATCAATTTTTGCATACCGATGGTGAAAAGCACCCTACTATATTGCATATCGCAGGCAGATACCCTGCAAATTTTGTTCCCGAAGAAGAAATTGTTGAAGAAGGATATAACCTAATTATCTATAACTTTACACACATAACCAGTGATGATGGTGATTTCACAACTGGTATTGCGCCTCTTGTTTTTCCCGAAGGTCGCCAAAATGATACCGACTGTGGTAAAATTGGTCTTTGGGCATTTGCAAATATGCGTGTTCTTGATTATGTACTTACTTTAGATTGTGTTGATGAAAAAAACATTGCCATTGTTGGTCAATCACGCCTTGGTAAAACATCATTGGTTACAGCAATGTTAGATGAAAGATTTACTTTTGCCCTCTCTAACAATGCAGGTTGTAGTGGTGATACATTATCACGCGGTAATTCTGGTTTACCTGATGTTGATGGTAATTTTGCTGTTGAAAAACAATTTCGAGGAGAAACAATCGAAGTAATTACACGAGTATTCCCATACTGGTTTTGCGAAAATTATAAAAAATATGCAAAGCAAGGCTATGGTACTGATTTTGACCAACACTACCTTTTAGCAAGTATAGCACCACGTAACGTGTGCGTAACTTCAGCAGAACTTGATTATTGGGCAGACCAAAAAGGTGAACAACTTTGCTGTCTTGCCGCAAGTGAAGCGTGGGAAAAATTTGGACTTATAGGACTTGAAAAATGTGATAAATATCTTGATCCTAAGGAAAAACTACTCCAAGGTAATGTTGGTTACAGCATAACGCCAACAACCCACTTCTTATCACGTCACTCATGGATCAATTATATGGAATTTATGCGTATTAACAGACATAACTGATTTTTTCAGAAAAAATATAGTGTCAAAATTTTATGAACTGCACCATTTTGGTCAGTATCGGAGGTAATTTTTATGACTAACAAAAAACAACAAACCCAAAAATTAGTTTTGGGCGCAATTATGACAGGCCTTGTTATAATTTTGCAACTTATCGGCAGTGCAACAACATTTTTCGGACCTTTTTCAACTGCCGTAGCACTCATACCAATCGTGTTGGGTGCAGCAATGTGTGGTACTGCTATTGGCGCATGGCTTGGTTTCGTTTTCGGTATGGTTGTAATTCTTTCAGGTGGTGCTGCATTGTTTTTTGCATTTGATGTACCTGGCACTATTATAACAGTGCTGTTTAAAGGTACTTTATGCGGTCTTTCAGCGGGGGTTGTATACAATCTACTTTCAAAATTCAATAAATACATCGCCGTACTTGCCGCAGCAATTATGTGTCCTTTAGTTAACACTGGCGTATTTTTACTTGGCTGTTATTTGTTCTTTATGGACAGCGCAACCGAAATAGCATCAACACTTGGCTTAACATTTTCCGGTATGGCTTTATTTTGGGCATTGGCAATGGGAAACTTTGCGCTTGAAATAATTTCAAATGCCGTTTTATCGCCTGTAATTGTACGAATTTTAAATTTTAAAAACAAATAATTTTTGCCTCTCATCACCTTGATGAGAGGCTTTTTTAGTGCAAAATATACATATAACTTCGCATAATAATACTTTTATTCAAAAATATTGAAAAAAATGTAATTTTTATTAAAAAACACTTTATTTTTCGAAATATATTTGTTATAATCTATTAGATACCATAGATATGGGTATAATTTAGTTAAAATTGGATTTTAAATCCATAAATTATTAGGAGGTTGATTCGCAATGAGTCACAAGTATGTTTACCTTTTTAGCGAAGGCGACGCATCAATGCGTGAGCTCCTCGGTGGTAAAGGTGCTAACCTTGCAGAAATGACCAAAATTGGTCTTCCTGTACCACAGGGTTTCACTGTTTCTACTGAAGCTTGCACACAGTACTACGAAGATGGCAGAAAGATCAACGATGATATCCAAGCACAGATTATGGAATACATCGTAAAAATGGAAGGTGTTACCGGCAAAAAATTCGGTGATAAAGAAAATTCATTGCTCGTTTCTGTTCGTTCAGGTGCACGCGCTTCTATGCCTGGTATGATGGATACCATCCTTAACCTTGGTCTTAACGAAGACGTTGTTGAAACAATGGCTGCAAAGAGCGGTAACGCTCGTTGGGCTTATGACTGTTACAGAAGATTTATTCAAATGTATTCTGACGTAGTTATGGAAGTTGGTAAGAAATATTTTGAAGAACTTATCGACAAAATGAAAGAAGAAAAAGGCGTAAGTCTTGACGTAGAGCTTACTGCTGA
>JAZRKK010000019.1:0-8648 GCA_045646305.1 Acutalibacteraceae bacterium | reverse complement strand
GTACGTATTGATGTTCGTAAAATAGAAACACTTAAAAATGGTAGTGAAATAATCGGTTCACGTACACGCGCAAAAGTAGTTAAAAACAAAGTAGCGCCACCATTCCGTGAAGCTGAGTTTGATGTGATTTACGGAAAAGGTATCTCAAAAGTGGGCGAAATCGTTGATATGGGTCTTGAACTTGATGTACTTAAGCGATCCGGAGCATGGTTCTACTACGGTGAAACCCGTATAGGTCAAGGCAGAGACAATGTTAAACAACTTTTTGAAGATAATCCTGAGTTTGCCGCGGAAGTTGAAGCAAAGGTTCGCGAACGTTATGCTGAAATAATGAACAACAAGGGCAAAAAAGAAGAATCTACAGATGATGTTGTTATTATGCCGGTTGAAGCTGAGTCAAAGACTGAAATTAAACACAAAAAAGTAAACATAGATATAGCGGTTGACGATTAATGAAAATTGTCGATATAAAAAAAGACAAAAAGCATACAGTTAAGGTAAGTTTTGATAATGGTAAATCATTTAACTTTGACATTGATTATTGGAGCAGTACATGTCTTCGCGAAAATGATTCAATAGATGAGGATAAGTTGAATTATCATTTGAAAGAATCGGACTACATCCGAGCAAAATCACGAGGGATGTGGTTTTTGGATAGAGCTGATTACAGTGAAAAAACTCTTTTTGAAAAAATCGTTGCAGGCGGTATATCCAATACCGCCGCAGCAAGAGCAGTAGCAAGGCTTAAAGAACTCGGCCTTATTGATGATCAAAAATTTGCTACTCGTTTGGCGGCTAAAATGAGCGATTCAAATATATCAAAACGAGAATCGTATGCAAAACTTTATAACAAAGGCATACCAAAGGATATTATAAAATCAGTGTTAGAAGAAACTGATTTTGATGAGAATTCGCAAATAGAGGCGATTATAAATAAAAAATATCGCGCAAAGATGAATTCGAAAGAAGAAATGCAAAAAGCATACGCTGCGCTTATTCGAAAAGGATTTTCTTATTCGGCGGTAAGCGATGTTATAAAAAAATATACAAAAGAAATTGAATTGCAAGAGGAATACTAATGTATAAAATCAGTATGGTTTCACTTGGTTGCCCTAAAAATCAAGTTGATGCCGAAATGATGCTTTACTCATTAAAGGAAGCAGGTTTTGAAATAGGCGTACCCGAAGCGGAAGCTGATGCAATAATCATTAACACCTGTGGTTTTATTGAGGATGCAAAAAGTGAAGCAATAGAAAATATAATTGAAGCTGCGCAATATAAAATCGATGGCAACTGCAAAGCTGTTGTTGTTACAGGCTGTCTTGCTGAGCGTTA
This sequence comes from Acutalibacteraceae bacterium, assembly GCA_045646305.1. Classification (GTDB taxonomy): domain Bacteria; phylum Bacillota; class Clostridia; order Oscillospirales; family Acutalibacteraceae; genus UBA737. The sequence continues at coordinate 7,313 of JAZRKK010000019.1, read as the reverse complement.
TCGCGATGATGTTACCGAAGAAATTCACGAGGCCGATGTTTGTGTTGGATTAGGCTCAAACGGAAACATAGCCGAGATAGTAAAGAACGCTATAGAGGGTAAAGCGAAAAACAGTTATGGCAATAAAGAAGATTTAGACCTAAACGGTAAGCGAATTTTGGGCGGATGGCCTTTTACAGCATACTTAAAAGTAGGTGATGGTTGCGACAATTGTTGTACGTATTGCGCGATTCCTAAAATTCGCGGTAAAATGAGAAGTCGTACTATTGAAGATTGCGTAGCCGAGGCAAAAACCTTAGCGGCAAACGGTGTTCGCGAACTTATTGTTGTTGCGCAGGATACTACTGCTTATGGTACCGATATTTATGGCGAAAGCAAACTTTGTGATTTGTTGCGCCAACTTTGTAAGGTTGATGGCATAGAGTGGATAAGAACTCTTTACACATACCCAGAGCGAATTACTGATGAATTGTTAGAACTTCTTGCAACCGAAGAAAAATTAGTTAAATATTTAGACATTCCTATCCAACACGCAAACGGCGATGTACTTAAAAGAATGAATAGACGTGGTGATAGTGAGTCGCTATTAGCACTTGTTAAAAAGATTAGGGCGACTGTGCCAAATATTACTCTTCGCACTACGCTTATTACTGGCTTTCCTGGGGAAACCGAGCAACAGTATGAAGAACTTCATAATTTTGTTCGCAAGGCGCAATTTGATCGACTTGGTTGTTTTACTTATTCTGCAGAAGAAGGAACATTAGCTGCTGAGTATTCTGACCAAATCGATGCTCAAACCAAACAAGATCGCGCAGAGCACATAATGGAAACTCAACTTGATATAGCCTCTGCTAAAAACGAGGCAAAAGTTGGCACTGTGCAAAAAGTGCTTATCGAAGGTTGGGATGACTACATTAAGTGTTATTACGGAAGAAGCGAAGCTGATGCTCCCGAGATTGATGGAAAAGTTTTCTTTATGGCAAAAGAGCAATTGCTCATCGGCGATTTTGTCGATGTTCAGATAAACGATATATTAGAATATGATTTATTAGGAGAACAGTTATGAACACACCAAACAAATTAACACTTGCTCGTATGATAGCAACCCCTATTTTTATGGCAACTATGCTTATTGAATTTCCGTATCATTATTTGGTATCATTGGTGCTTTTTGCAGCAGCATCACTTACCGATATGATTGATGGAAAAATGGCAAGAAAATATAATCTTGTTACAGATTTTGGTAAGTTTTTAGATCCACTTGCTGATAAAATGTTAACTACAGCGGCATATTTGGGATTTATGTTTTTATACTGCGCAAAGCAGGGAAGTTTTGGTTGGCAAATGACAACAATAGTGTTTGTGGTTTTGTTCCGCGAGTTTATGGTTTCTTCGTTAAGACTTGTTACTGCAAAGAGTGGACTTGTTGTTGCGGCTAACATTTGGGGCAAACTTAAAACCGTATCTCAAATGGTAGGACTTGTAGCAGCGTTGTTGTTCTATACTTTGATAGTTGATTTTGGCTTATCACAAATAGCCAACATTTGTGATATAATAGTAATGGTATTGTTCTGGATTTCAGCAGTTCTTTGTGTAATATCAGGACTCATCTATCTTAATGAGTGTAAAAGTTATATAAACACTTCTAAATAAAAAATATCCACGGAGTTGGTATAATTGTTTGAATTACTTAGAGAAGATATACAAGCTATAAAAGACCGAGACCCTGCGGCAAAATCTTCGTTAGAGATTTTTCTGCTGTATCCCGGTCTTAAAGCCATTAGAATGCACCGCCGCGCACATAAACATTATTTAAAAGGTCATTCTTTTAGAGCGCGATACATTTCTCAAAAAGCGGCGCGAAAAACAGGAATAGAAATTCATCCCGGCGCTACAATTGGCAGACGTTTGGTTATTGACCACGGTACAGGTATCGTTATAGGCGAAACTACTGAAATAGGCGATGATGTACTAATTTATCAAGGCGTAACACTTGGTGGTACGGGCAAGGATGTTGGAAAACGCCACCCAACTATTGGAAACAAGGTTATGATAAGCGCGGGTTCAAAGGTTTTAGGACCAATAAAAATAGGCGATGGTTCGCGCGTAGCGGCAGGCGCTGTTGTGCTTAAAGATGTTCCACCTAATTCAACTGTTGTTGGCGTACCTGCAAAGGTTGTTCGCCAAAACGGTAAAAAGGTAGAGGCTCAACCGCTTGACCAAATTCATATACCCGATCCGGTTCAGCTTGAACTTGATTCACTTAATAAAAGACTTAAAGAACTTGAAGCAAAGATAAAGGAGTAACCCCAAAATGAAAATTTTTAACACACTCACACGCACAAAGGATGAACTTGTGCCAATTACACCAGGCGAAGTAAAAATATACGCTTGTGGACCAACAGTTTACAACTATATTCACATTGGTAACGCACGTCCACTTTGCGTGTTTGACGTGTTGCGCAGATATTTAGAATGGCGTGGATATAAGGTAAACTTTGTTCAAAATTTTACCGATATTGATGATAAACTTATCAAAAAAGCAAACGAAGAAGGTATAACTGTACCTGAAGTTGCCGAAAGATTTATCAAAGAATTCTGGGTAGATGCAAAAGGACTTAATGTTCGCGAAGCTACAACACATCCTCGTGCAACAGAAAATATTGATGAAATACAGCGAATTATAAGCGAACTCGTAGAAAAAGGTTTCGCATATACTGCAAACGGAGATGTTTATTTCCGTTCGAAAAAGTTTGATGAATACGGTAAACTTTCACATCAGCCTCTTGAGGATCTTGAAGCCGGTGCTCGTATTGCTACTGATGATATAAAAGAAGATCCAATGGACTTTTGTCTTTGGAAAGGTGCAAAACCAGGCGAACCATATTGGGATTCACCTTGGGGTCAGGGTAGACCTGGTTGGCATATAGAATGCTCTGCTATGGCAGAAAAATATCTCGGAAAAACAATCGATATTCATTGTGGTGGTCTCGATCTTATTTTCCCACATCACGAAAACGAAATCGCGCAAAGCGAATGCGCAAATGGTTGTGATTTTGCGCACTATTGGATGCACAATGGTTTTATCAACGTTGACAATCACAAAATGTCAAAGTCTTTGGGCAATTTCTTTACCGTTAGAGATGTTGCCGAAAAATACGGCTACGAACCTATTCGTTATTTGATGATTTCTTCACAGTATCGTGGCCCTATAAATTATTCGGTTGATATTATCGAGCAAAGCAAAAACGCGCTTGAGCGTCTTTATACTTGCCGAAACAATATCGACTTTGCGTTACAAAGCGCAGCAGATGGCGGCGAAGTTCCTGCATTTATTGAAGAAAGAAAGCAAGAGTTTATTACCGCTATGGATGACGACCTTAACACAGCAGATGCGTTGGCGGCTGTGTATACACTTGTTCGTGATATAAACACAGCAATCGCAAACGGTGCTGCTAAAAACACTCTTAATGCGTGCGCAGAAATTTTTGATGAACTAACCGGCGTTTTAGGTCTTGTATATAATCGCAAAACAGAAGCGTTAGATAGTGAAATAGAAGAACTTATTGCAAAACGCACCGAAGCTCGCAAAGCGCGTGACTTTAAAACTGCGGATGAAATTCGTGATAAGTTAAAAGATATGGGTATCATACTTGAAGATACTCCACAAGGTGTAAAATGGACCAGAGCATAAAGCGTGAACCAATAGGCGAGGGCAAATTTATTTACGTTTCTTCTCATCATACATTTGGAACAGATGCGGTTTTGCTTTCTAATTTTGCTAAAGCAAAACAAAATGACAAATTAGTAGATTTGGGTACCGGTTGTGGAATAATCGCACTTTTGATGTTGCGTGACAATAAATGTCAAACAGCATTTGGTGTTGATATTTCCGGTGAGGCAATAGAACTTGCTAAACGTACAAAAGAAGAATTTAAATTTGATAAATTTACACCGATTTTATCCGACCTAAAGGATTTAAAAGGCAAAGTGCCTTTTGGTTGTAATACATTGGTTACATGCAATCCGCCGTATAAGGCGCCGGATGCGGGAATAAAAAATCCAGACAGTGTAAAAAGCGTTGCGCGTCACGAAGTGGAATGCACACTTGAGGATATTATCTCGGTATCGGCTAAACTTTTACAAAGGGGTGGCAGACTTTGTATGTGCCAAAGGCCTGAACGTTTGGCCGAAATGATGGACCTTATGCGTAAATACAAGGTGGAGCCTAAAAGGTTGCGCCTCGTATGTAAGTGTGTAGGACAATCGCCTTGGCTCGTTTTGCTTGAGGGCAGACGTTGTGGTAAATGTGCGCTTACGATAGAACCTACACTTTATGTCGAAGATGGAAACGGAAATTTTTCGAAAGAAATGATAGATATTTACGGAAGTTATAAGGAAGCGTATTTATAATGGCAGGAAAATTATACATAGTAGGCACTCCGATAGGAAATCTCGAAGATTTTTCGCCTCGCGCAAAAAGAATACTTAGCGAGGTTGATTTTATCGCTGCCGAGGATACTCGTGTTACAGTAAAATTGCTTAATCATTTGGGAATTTCTAAACCAATGGTTGCCTATTTTGAGCATAATAAAAAAGAACGAGGTAACACGGTTCTCGAAAGAATGTTGTCGGGCGAAAACTGCGCGATTGTTACCGATGCGGGAATGCCTGCGATATCTGATCCTGGTGAAGATTTAATTCGTGAATGTCACGAACAAGGTGTAGAGGTTGAGTCCGTTCCAGGACCAACTGCTTTCGCAACCGCGCTTGCTCTTTCAGGTATGCCAAGCGGAAGATTTTGTTTCGAAGGCTTTTTATCGGTCAATAAACCTTCAAGAAGACAACACTTAAACGAAATCAAAAACGAAAAGCGCACATTGATTTTCTATGAAGCGCCACACAAACTGATAAAAACATTAGATGATATGTACGAAGCTTTTGGCGAACGTAAAATAGCCATTGTTCGTGAAATTACTAAAATTCACGAAACCGTTATGCGTACAAGTTTTAGTGAAGCAATAGAATTTTACAAAACGAACGAGCCTCGAGGCGAATATGTTTTGATTATTGAAGGTGCAAAAGAAGAACAAAAGGTTTACACGGTAGACGAAGCGGTTCTTATTGCAAAACAGCTTATTTCCGAAGGCCATTCTACATCATTTGCAGCGAAAGAAGCAGCGAATATTACGGGGATTAAAAAAAGTGATATATATAAACTGATACTTACCTAAGTGCAGAAAGGGAATTAGAAAATGAACGAAGAAAAGGATTCTTTTGGCTTTAACTTTGATGAAAAGTATGAAGACATCATCGCATCGATGCAACAAAACGATGTTGATGAGTATGAAGATATTGTTTCTGACACTAGCCGAGCCGTTGGTAAACATATATACGAAGATATATCTTCAACTACCGAGGTCAAAGGATTTAAAGCTTGGTGGAAACAACTTACAAAAGGAAAAAAGGCAACACTAATAAGCGTTGCCAGTTTGTTGTTGGTAATTGTTCTTTTGTTAGTTTGGTTCTTTAGTTATTTTAAGTACAACTACAATTCAATAACAGGAGATCCTGATAAACTAGGTTTTTCAGGCGTAAAAGACAAGCATGTAATAAATGTTGCATTGTTTGGTGTTGACTCGCGTGATGAAACTGTATTTAGTGGTAACACTGACAGTATTATGATTTTGAGCCTTAATACTAAAACTAAAAAGGTTAAAATCTTTTCTGTAATGCGTGATACCTTTGTTCCTATGGAATATGAGGGGAAAACATATTACGGAAAGATCAACTCAGCTTATGCCAAAGGTCCAGAACATGCTATAAAAACAATAAATCAAATATTTGATTTAGATATTTCAGAATATGCAACAGTAAACTTTTACGGCATGACTGATATAATTAATGCGGTTGGTGGAATAACCGCGACAATAACTAAAGATGAGCTAACCTGGAAGGGCTATGATCATCCTAATCTTAACAACTGTATGGATGAAATATGTGCTCAAATGGGACTAGATCCTAAGGATTATTATATTCATACCGATGGTGAGCAAAAACTTAATGGTGTACAAGCCGTAGCGTATGCTCGTGTGCGTAACTGTACAAGTGTTTGGGGTACTCGTGATGACTTTGGTAGAACAGACCGTCAGCGCCATGTTATGCAACAGTTGTTTAACAGTGCGATTACAATGAAAAAAACACAGTATGTAAATCTTATAAAAGCACTTATTCCATGCAGTGAAACATCACTTTCTTACTCGGATGTTTTGTCTTTGGCGGTTAACGTTTTGTTAAGTTCTCCAACATTTGAACAATATCGTTTGCCTCCTGCTGAATACCAAAGCGACTTTTTGATGAAGAGCCCATCTGGTTACGGCTCGGTAATTTACCTTGATTTGAATTACGCTTCAAAACTTATTAACGCAGTTATATATGACAATGTAACTATGGAGCAGTATATTACCGAAAATGGTATTGAAAGAAACGACTGGTATAGTGGATCTTCAACGACCGAAACTCGAAGACCAACACCTAGCGCAACCACATCACAAAATCAAACCAATAATACTGTTACAAGCGAGAATACATCTGCTAGTAACGGGACTACAAGCTCGGTTACTTCAAGTGAGGTTACAAGTTCTAACACTTCCTCTAAAAATGATACCTCAAGCACTAGTTCTGTAAGCAGTAGTGATACTTCGAGTGATAATGTTACATCTGAAACAGCATCAGAAAAAGATGATGCATCAAACAATACATCTAGCTCAACATCTAGTGAAGTATCCACAAGCAGCAATGAGTCAAACAACACTTCGACAGAAGAAACAGTAAGCAGCAACACTTCAAACACTAGTTCTGAACAAGGCTCGGGCGAAGATGTTATTGAAAGTCAACCTGATGAAGGTGTTGAAGAACCACCGATAATTGAAGATGATACCGAAACGGAATAACTATAATCATTATAAGGGGGCGAGGTCTTGAAAAGAAAAAGCACAAATTGTGAAACTTGTGCCAATTATATATACGATGCTGAATACGATGAGTATTTTTGTGATTGTAGATTAGATGAGGATGAAATGGCGAATTTTTTGACCTCGCAAACTTTTAATTGCCCATATTACAATTTTTATGATGAATACAAAATTGTACAAAAACAAAACTGAAAGGCGGAATCAAAATGCTTAAAATTTATGCAGTTGTAGCAGCAGTAATAACTTTACTGCTCGATGTTCCGTTTGAAATTTTTAAACAGCCGTATTCTTGGTGGTTGGTACCTGTTGTTTTGGTGTCAAGCTTTATTGCACTTGTAC
>JAZRKK010000018.1:0-41575 GCA_045646305.1 Acutalibacteraceae bacterium | reverse complement strand
TTAGCATTTTCAACAGATAAACCGTTAAGGAAATCAGAGTTAACCATAACGCCTGTATTACAATCGGTAAACGCTTCTTCCTCCACGTTGCCACCTGCACCAACCTCAATAATTGGCAAACAAAACTTTTTAGCAAAATCCCAGTCACGTGTGTCATGTGCAGGTACAGCCATGATTGCACCAGTACCATAAGAAATTAGTACATAGTCTGAAATAAAAATAGGAATTTCTGTATTATTTACAGGATTTACTGCTTTAATGCCTTTAAGCATTACACCTGTTTTATCTTTAGCAAGTTCTGTACGTTCAAAATCAGATTTTTTAGCAGCCTCTTGCTTATAAGCAACAACTTCATCATAGTTTTCGATTTTGTCAGCCCATTTTTCAATCAAAGGATGTTCTGGTGACAAAACTGTGTATGTAGCGCCAAAAAGTGTATCAGCACGTGTAGTAAATACTTGGAACTTATCGCCACTTGTTGTACCAAAATCAACTAAAGTACCATATGAGCGGCCAATCCAGTTGCGCTGTTGTGTTTTTACACGTTCAATAAAATCAACATCATCGAGACCATCTAAAAGTTTTTCAGCATAATCAGTAATTTTGAGCATCCACTGGCTTTTTTCTTTTTGAACTACTTCACTGCCACAACGTTCACAAACACCATTAACAACCTCTTCGTTTGCAAGAACACATTTACAAGAAGTACACCAGTTAACAGCCATTTGCTTTTTATAAGCAAGGCCTTTTTTATAAAGTTGTAAGAAAATCCACTGTGTCCATTTGTAGTAAGAAGGATCGGTAGTGTTAACTTCTCTATCCCAATCGAATGAGAAACCAAGTGATTTAAGCTGACGTTTAAAGTTAGCCACATTCATTTTAGTAACTTCTGAAGGATGAATATGATTTTTGATAGCAAAGTTTTCAGTAGGAAGACCGAACGCATCCCAACCCATTGGATAAAGAACATTGAATCCCTGTAAGCGCTTTTTACGAGCCACAATATCAATTGCGGTGTAAGAACGAGGATGACCTACGTGCAAACCTTGACCTGATGGATATGGAAACTCAACAAGACCATAAAATTTAGGTAAAGAATAATCATTTTTTGCAGCAAAAGTTTTATTATCATCCCAAACTTGTTGCCATTTTTTTTCGATTTCAGTGTAATTATATTTCATTTTAGTCACCTTCTGCTTCATCAAGAATTGTTGTTAAATCAATTTCAGTAGCATCGCTCCACATACTATCAAGATTATAAAACTCACGCTCATTTGGTGTAAAAACGTGAACAATAACCGATGTGTAATCAAGTACTATCCAACCAGTAGATTTTCCTTCAATGTGATGTAATTCTACCGATGATTCTTTTAATTTTTCCTCAACCTCATCTGCAAGAGCTCTAACGTGGGTTGAAGATGTTGCGGTTGCTATTACAAAATAATCAGCAAGTGTAGTAAGGTCTTCAACTTTAAGTGCCTTTAATTGTCTAGCTTTTTTATTATTCAAAGCATTTGCAGCAATCTTAACAATGTTTTGTGAATCCATTATTTTTCTCCTTTCAAAGCATTTTGATTATATGCTTTTACGGTATCAAGATGAAGCGGTTTGCCGCGTGATACCAAATCATTTATTGTATATGAAAGAGCGTAATCAAGCGCCGCTTCCATTGATATATCTACCTTTTGCCGCATTATGTCCACATCTTCATAATCACGATCTGATGAAGTAAAATCGGCAAGATATATTATTTTTTCGAGATGTGTCATATCTTCACGTGCTGTTGTGTGATAACGAATCGCTAAAATAATATCATTGTCATTTATACCTAAAATATGTTCAATATAAGCTGCTCCGCTTATAGCATGCCATAGCTTTTCAGCATTTTTTTCGATATCGTTTAGCATTATATCAAACTCTGCAAAGATATTCAAGTGTTCTTCTTGAGAAGCATTCTTAGTTATATCGTGCAAAAGCCCTGCCAAGTATGCCTTGTCACAGTCACCACCATATTTTTTCGCTAATCTAACAGCTTCATCAGCGACACATAGTGAATGATTATAGCGCTTTGGTGCCAATCTGCTTTGTAATATTTTTTTATACTCTAAATATTTATCGGACATTGTAAATTCCTTTTTGAACTATATAATTGTAAATTTTATCGGGCAATAAGTCTTTACTGATATTTTGTCGCAATTCAGTTGATGAAACATTTATTATTTCGCTATCAACAATTTTTATATCTGCACCTAAATCACAAAGGCGATTGTACGACTTTTCAAAATCCAAAGTTCCTACACGATTAAAAGCAATAAACGATGTTAGTTTGATAAGTTCTTGCCAATTATACCAAGTATCAAGTGATGATAGCATATCACCACCTATTACAATATAAAATTTATCATCAGGATATTTATCTTTTAGCAATTTAACTGTATCAACTGTATAGCTTTTGCCATCTCGTTCAAATTCGATAAGACTAAGTTCTGCTTTAGAAAAATCCTCACATGCTATATGACACATATTTTGACGATGCTTATCATCAACAACATCATCAAACACCTTGTGAGGCGGCACTTTATCCGGCATAACAAAAACTTTATCAATAAAATTCAAGTCACAAATTGAACTCAATATTTGATAATGGCCTATGTGAAATGGATTAAATGTTCCACCAAAAATTGCAATATTTGCCATTTATTTCACCAATTTAATTGTTTTATTATTTTTACTTTCACGGTAAAGTATAAAGCGATAACCAATAACCTGAACCACATCTGCTCCCACACGTTCAGCAATGTTATCCGCTGCCTCACGTGAAGTTTCAGGACAAGTTTCAAGCACACGCATTTTTATTAGTTCACGTGCTTCTAAAGCCTCATCAACCTGCTTTATAAGTTGGTCATTTATTCCACCTTTACCAACCTGAAAAATCGCTTCGTAGGTATTTGCCATACCACGAAGTTGTGCTCTTTGTCTACTGTTTAACATTATAATTCCTCATTAGATTCTATATATTTTTTTAATTCTTCTTTAAATAATCTAAGTGCTTTTCCACGATGACTAATACTATCTTTTTGTTCAGCGGTAAGTTCAGCCATATAACCCAATTCACTAATAAAATATGGGTCATAACCAAAACCACCTGAACCTTTAGGCTGGAATGCAATCTTTCCTTCACATTCACCTCGAACCGTAAACATTTTGCCATCAGGAAAAACACAAGCAATAGCAGCAACATAACGTGCTGTACGCTTTTCCATAGGGACACCATCCAGTTCGTTAATTAACTTTTGATTATTTGACTCATCATTTCCGTGTTCTCCAGAATAACGCGCCGAATAAATACCAGGTGCGCCATCTAAAAAATCAACACAAATTCCTGAGTCATCAGCAACAGAAATAAGACCTGTGTTTTTAAGTCCATCTTTTGCTTTAATAATAGCATTTTCCTCAAATGTTTGACCATCTTCAATGGGTTCGGAAAATTCTTCACTAAAATCTTTTTGACTTAAAACTTCGAAGCCCATAGGAATCAAAATTCTGCTAAGTTCGGCAAGTTTTTTTTGATTTTTAGTTGCAATAAATATCTTCATATCATTCACCTAAATCGAAAATTCCATCAGCAAATTCTTTAGCATTAAATGGTTGTAAATCATCGATTCCCTCGCCTACACCAATATACTTAACAGGTATGCCAAGTTCATTGTGTATAGCTATAACAATACCACCTTTTGCTGTACCATCAAGTTTTGTTAAAACTATACCTGTTATATCGGCAACGTTTTTAAATTCACGCGCTTGATTCACAGCGTTTTGTCCTGTTGCAGCATCAAGCACCAAAAGTGTTTCGATTGAGGATTCAGGCAATTCTCTTTTTATAATACGATATATTTTTGCAAGTTCATCCATAAGATTTTTCTTGTTGTGAAGTCTACCTGCGGTATCGCAAATTATAACATCTGCATCCTTAGATTTTGCCGATGCTATCGTGTCAAAAACAACCGAAGCAGGATCACTACCCTCAACGCTTTTAACCATTGTCACTTGTGCACGTTCTGCCCATATTCCTAGTTGGTCAATAGCCGCAGCACGGAATGTATCTGCAGCACCTAAAACGACCTTTTTTCCACTATTTTTTAGCATTAACGACATTTTACCAATAGTTGTTGTTTTACCAACACCATTAACACCAATTACTAAAATTACTGATGGTTTTGTATCAAGTTTTAACGGTGTGTCTTCACCTAACATTTCGACTATGATATCATGCATCATTACCTTAATTTTATTAGGATCGGTAATGCCATCGCGTTTGACTCTAACACGCAATTCATCACATATCTTAACTGATGTTTCAACACCAATATCAGACATAACAAGAATTTCTTCAAGTTCTTCAAAAAAATCTTCATCAATCTTTGTAAAACTATTTATTATACTTGTTATCCCATCAGAAATACTTGCCTTAGTTTTTTGTAAACCGGCTTTGATTTTGCCAAATAAACCCATTTTATGCTCCTTGACTTTCAAGTAATTTCTTTTCAAGTTCTGCTACATTAAGCTCAAGCAACTTTGTAACGCCTTTTTCTTGCATTGTAACACCATACAACATATCAGCTGATTCCATAGTACCGCGGCGATGCGTAACACAAATAAATTGAGTATTAAAGTCTGAACGTTTCATATAGTCCGCAAAACGATCAACGTTAATGTCATCAAGTGCTGTATCAACCTCATCCAAGAAACAGAATGGTGGCGCATTAACTTTCATAATAGCAAAGTATATTGAAAGCGCAACAAGCGCCTTTTCACCACCTGAAAGACCATTAAGGCTTGGTACGTTTTTACCCGGTAAACGAGCCTCGATATCAATACCACTTTCAAGAACATTATCTGCATCAGTAAGTTTTAGTTCAGCACTACCACCACCAAAAAGTTCTTTAAATGTTTTTGTAAAGTTTTCGTTAATTTTTGCAAAACCTTCGATAAACATTTCTTGCATTTGTGCAGTAAGTTGATTAATAAGTTTACGAAGTTCTGTACGAGCCTTTTCAACATCATCAACCTGACTGTTCATGAAATCGTAGCGTTCTTTTACTTCCTTATATTCTTCAATAGCAGATACATTAACATTGCCCAAAGCTCTAATTTTTGATTTAGTTTCGGCAAGTTGTTTCTTTGCTTCAGATGGTTTTTCAATTTGGATAGCAACATTTTCTGCTTCGCTTTTGGTAAGTTGATACTCATCAAAGAGTTGGCGAATAACATCGTCATACTCTTTCATCATTACATCCTTACGTTCGGTAAGACGAGCAAGTTCACCACCGATTTTTTCACGTTCTAATGTGCGTTCTCTTTCGCTAGAACGTAATTGAGCACCTGATTTTTCAATCTCATTTCGTTCGTTCATTAGATTTTCAATTTCTTTATTGTAATCGGTAATCTTTTGCTTGATATTGTCAATTTCATCAATATGAGAAGAAATATCTGATTTTAGCTGAGTGATTTTATAACTTACTGCAGCGATTTCGGCATCAATTTCGTTAGAGCGAGTTGCGCGATTAGAAATCGAATTTTCAATATCAAGCGCTGAAGCATTGAGTGAATCAGCGTCTTTTTGATTTTCAATTATTTGTAATTTTAAATCTGTAATTTGATTTGCTATATCTTCACGATTTTGTGATAGCGTATCACGACCACCTGTCATTTCATCAATTTCAGCTTGGATTAAAGATTTTTTAGCCTCTAAATCAGCAATTTGTTTTGCAGCTGAATTAGATTTATCGGTTAAATTTTTGATCTTTTCATCACTACCATCACGCTCTTGTATAAGTGAATCAATAGTAGTATTAACATTATTAAGCAAATCATCAATACGCTTAAGTTCTGCTAATGCGCGAATTTTATCCTCGTTAGCATTTGTTAAATCAGCTTTAACAGCTACAATATCAGCATTTACTTCTGCAACAGCCGAAACTGCATCATCAAGCAACTTCTTTGTTGTTTTTTCTTTATCTACTAACTTATCAATTTCCGACTCAATACGCTTTATATCAGCAGCACGGCTTAACATACCAGCCTGTTTTACAAGTGAACCACCAGTGTATGTACCGCCTGGATTAATAACTTGACCATCAAGTGAAACAACCTTAACTCTATAATTATACTTTTTTGCAAGAGTTGTCGCACTATCAATATCCTCTGTAACAACAGTACCTGCAAGTAAATGGCGAACAATGTTCTTGTAATCATTGTTAACATCTACAAGATCAGAAGCTATGCCTACAAATCCGAAAATATCATCAAATCCATTTTCTTTAAAATCACGAGCAACAGTAGAAGATATTGGCATAAATGTTGCTCGACCGGCGTTATTAGTTTTTAAGTAATTAATAGCACGTTTTGCATCAGCCTCGGTATCAACAATTACGTTTTGGATTGCATTACCAAGCGCTGTTTCAATAGCAACAGAATACTTTTTATCAACCGAAATAAGTTTAGATAATGGACCATGAACACCGCGTAAAATGCCTTTTTCTGACTCGCTTACTACCTTTTTAACAGCATGAGAAAATCCTTCCATGTTGTTTTCAAGTTCGGTAAGAATTTGTACTCTACGGCGCTTTGACTCGATATCAAGATGTAATTCATTGCATTTTTCAGTAAGGTCATTAAGTTCAATATTGCGATTTTCAAGACGCAACTCATAACCTTTTATAGAATTTTGTAATGATAAAATATTGTCTTCTGTCTTGTCTAAAAGCTCTTTTGTTTCATCAAAATCTTTTGTTAATAATTCTTTTTCATTGCTATTTTGTTTAAGTAATTCATCAATAATATCTTTACGTGAATTGATCTCATCAATTGAAGTGTTTGATGTTGTCATTTCTACACGTAAATCAGAACTTTTAACCGATAATAAATTTAGTGATTTAATTTGATCTTCAATTTTACGAGAAATATTTTCACTATCACTTAAAAGGCTGTTAAGACTGTTTTCGAGTGTAGATAATTTATTATTTAAATCTTTAATAATTTCTTGTTTAGCAATTGCTTCATTACGCTTGTTTTCAATTTCTTGCTTTGCATAACTGTCGGTTTCTTCCAAAGCAAGTTTTTCAGCTGAAAGGCGCTCTATCGTTTCATTATTATGAAGAATATCATTGTTTAAAACAGAAATTTCACCCTCAAATTTAACAGTATCTTCATTTGAAGATGCAATGCGCTGACGTATATTTTCAATTTGAGATGTAATAAATGTAAACTGAGCTGTATTTTGTTCTGATTTTGCATCAAAATCATTAAGCGTTTCTTCAATCTCACGATACTGCATTTGTGCAGTAGCAATTTTGCTTTCTTGTGCGCGTAAAGCATCTTTTGAATTATTAAGAGTATAAAGCCAAAGACCAATTTCTAATTGCTTTTTATCTTCAGCAAGAGCTAAAAACTTTTCAGCTTTCTTACTTTGTTCTTCCAAAGGTCCTACACGTGCTTCTAGCTCGTCCAAAATATCTTTTAGGCGCAACAAATTATCCTCAGCAGCAGCAAGTTTACGCTCTGCTTCGGTTTTACGATAACGATATTTTGATATACCTGATGCTTCTTCAAATATATCACGGCGTTCATCAGACTTAGTACTAATAATATTATCAATTTTACCTTGTCCAATCATTGAATAACCATCGCGACCAAGACCGGTATCCATAAATAATTCATGAACATCTTTAAGGCGAACAGATACATTATTTATTAAATATTCGCTTTCATGAGAACGATAAAATCTACGAGTTATTGATACAAAATCATTATCAAAATTAAGAGTTCTATCCGCATTATCAATATTAAGTGTTACTTCACAAAAACCGTGTGGTCTGCGTGTATCGGTACCACCAAAAATTACATCTTCCATAGATTGTCCACGAAGACTTTTGGTTGATTGTTCACCTAAAACCCAACGCACGGCATCGGAAATGTTACTTTTACCACTACCGTTAGGTCCTACCACCGCAGTAATACCACGACCAAATTTAAGAACTGTCTTATCAGCAAAAGACTTAAACCCTTGAATTTGAATTGAACTTAAAAGCATTTTTATCTCCTTTCGACTTTGATATCATAAGGTCCAATAGAATCGCTAGACTTTACAATACAATCAAAACCGATTTTTTTTAAACTAATTAAATTAATCTTTTTTTGCCCTGTCATTTTTGAAACAGATGAAGGATTTACATATAAAGTGTAATTACCCTTTTCACTAAGTAAAGATTGAGCATTTTTTAAAAATATTTTTGAATAACATAATTCGCTAAATGCAGGATGCCAAGGTCCTGCTATGTAGCAATCTTCCTCAATAGAATGAAGTCCTAAACGAATTACTTTTATATTTGTTTTATTAAACATTAAAAGCAACTCTGAACACAGTTCCACTGCTTCATCGAGCGTTTGAGGATTATATTTATTATCGATATAAAGTGCCGCTAAATCAGTGTTTTTTAAAACAATAGTAGGATAAATTCTTACCGTGTCAGGATTTAATGAGATAATATCTTTTGCTGTTTGAATAGCATTATCATCACAGTCACCATATAATCCTGTCATCATTTGTAATCCTAAAGAAAAACCATGTTTTTTAATCAATAAAGAGGCATTCTTTACATCCTGAGCAGTATGTCCACGATTGTTCATTTTAAGAACATAATCATTAAGACTTTGTGCACCAAGTTCGATAGATGTTACGCCATAGTTTTTTAACAATGTTAAGATTTCATCATTAATTGCATCAGGTCTTGTTGAGATACGAATACCTGAAATGCTACCATTTTCAACAAATTGATATGCTGTTTTTAATAAATCAATCATATAGTTACGATTAATCGCAGTAAAACTACCACCAAAAAAAGCCAATTCCGTAGTTAGAGGATCATATTTTTTTGAAGATTTAGCAATATTTACAGCATCAATTACATCTTGAACATTCGGTGCTTTATGTGTACCAGTAATATATCTCTGATTGCAAAAACTACACATATTATGACAACCAATATGAGGAACAAAAATAGAAATATTAGAATGTGATGCACTCATACATTTTCACCCATAAGTTTGAGTGCTTGTCGTGCAGCCATTTGTTCTGCTTGTTTTTTGCTTTTTCCAACACCTGTACCAATAACATTAGAATTTAATTTTACTGCAACAGTGAATTGTTTATCATGATCAGGTCCTGTTTCATCAATAAGCGTATATATAACACTTTCTTCCGGATTGCGTTGAATAATTTCTTGTAATGTTGTTTTATAATCCTTAAAAGCATCTTCATCAAAATTAATTTTTAAATCTCGTAAAACAGTATTTAATACATGATTTTTAGCAGCTTCCATTCCACCATCTATGTAAATTGCTGCTAAAACAGACTCAAATGCATCAGCAAGAATAGAATCACGTTCTCGGCCACCATTTTTGTCTTCCCCACGACCAAGCAAAAGGTGTTCTCCAATACCCAATTCTCTAGAAAGAGCACACAATGACTTCTCACAAACCAAATTTGCTCTAAGGCGTGTCAGTTCGCCTTCTGGCATACGTGGAAAATTGTTATAAATATGTTCAGCAACAATTACCGACAAAACAGAATCTCCCAAAAATTCAAGTCTTTCGTTTGAATGAGTATTTCCTCGAACTTCATTTGCATATGATGAGTGTACAAGCGCATTTTTTAAAAGCTCAATATTTTTAAATTTATATTTTAATTTTGCTTCAAGCGATTGCATTTTATTTACTCCGATTTAACTAAATTTTCACCTATTGTACTGATAACATTTTTTTCAGTAAAGATAATTGCCTGACGAATAGCATTTTTTATGGCTTTTGCATCAGAGCTGCCGTGAGCTTTAATTACAGGTTTACTAACACCTAAAAGTGGCGCACCACCAACTTCGGAACTATCCATCATCGATTTAAGTGAATATAAATCTTTTTTCAAAACTAAAGCAGCTAATTTGTTGAAAATATTTTTATATAAAACATTTTTTATCATTTTAAAGAATGTTATCGCTGTACCCTCAATAAGCTTGAGCGCAATGTTACCAGTGTATCCATCTGCGATAACAGCATCACAAACACCTTTTGGCATTTCACGTGATTCAATATTACCAACGAAATTTATTGGCGCTTCTTTTAACAATTTATATGCTTCTACTCTAAGTTCATCGCCTTTAGTATCCTCAACACCGATATTAAGAAGACCAATTTTAGGATTCTCAATGCCTTCAACTTTTTCCAGATAAACACTAGCCATAACGCCAAATTGAGCGAGCATTTCAGGTCTACATTCAGCATTTGCACCCATGTCCATAAGCATATAATGACCTTCAGGAGAAGGAATAAGACCACCAAGTGCAGGTCTTTTAACACCTTTAATTCTTTTAACAATAAGTGTACCACCAACAACTATCGCTCCTGTTGAACCAGCAGAAACAAAAGCATCAGCCCTGTTTTCGCATAATTCTTTAAAAGCCAAAGCCATAGAAGAATTTGAATGTGATTTAAGAATCGTTGTAGGATCATCATGCATAGAAATCACATCATCAGTATCCACAACTATTAATTCATCATGAAATTTTAAATTATTATTAGCAATTATCTCATCGATTTTTTCTTTATTACCAGTAAGCGTAATCTCTGTTTTAAATTGTAGTGAAGCTTGTGAAGCGCCCTTAACAATTTCGATTGGAGCGTTATCGCCACCAAAAGCATCAACAACTATTCGCATATTTTTACTCTCCTATAAACTTAAAAAATTCTAAAGATCTATTAGCTAATGCCGCATATCTTTCTTTTTTGTCTCTTATATGAACATCAAGTGCAGGTAGAATACCAAAATTAGCACCCATTGGTTGAAAGTTTTTAACCGAATCATCAGTAATATAATCAAGCAAAGCGCCAATCATAGAAATTTTAGGTAATATAAGCGGTTCTTCATTTTGTGAATATCTAACAGCATTAATAGCTGCTACAATACCTGATGCCGCTGATTCCATGTAACCTTCAACACCCGAAAGTTGACCCGCAACAAAAATATTTTCCGCTTTTTTAAACGAAAGATTTTTGTTTAAAACTTTTGGCGAATTAATAAACGAGTTTCTATGCATTACACCAAAACGCATAAATTCCGCATTTTTTAATGCTGGAATCATTGAAAAAACTCTCTTTTGTTCACCAAACTTAAGATTTGTTTGAAAACCAACTAAATTATAAAGAGTGGATTCTTGATTTTCTTTTCTAAGTTGAACAACAGCCCATGGTCTATGACCCGTTCGCGGATCACGAAGTCCTACCGGTTTCAAAGGACCAAATCTTATAGAATCAGCACCTCTACGTGCTAAAACCTCAATAGGCATACAGCCTTCGTAAACTTTTAATTGTTTATCAAATTCGTGAAGCGGAGCGCCTTCGGCATTAATTAATTCATTATGAAATGCGTCATATTCTTCCTTGTTCATTGGGCAATTAATGTAATCACCCTCACCTGTTTCATCCCTATCATAACGAGAGGCAATAAAAGCTGAAGAAAAATCAATACTATCGGCTGAAACAATTGGTGCCGCAGCATCATAAAAATTAAGATTATCTTGACCTGTAAATTGCTCAAGTTCACTTGCCAAAGCACCATCAGTTAGTGGCCCGGTTGCAACAATGCAAACGCTATCCATCGGAAGTTTTTCGACAATTTGATTTTTAATATTTATATTTTTGCAATTTTTAATTTTTTGTGTTACGTATTCAGAAAAAATATTTCTATCAACCGCTAAAGCACCACCTGCTGGTACTTTTGCAACATCGGCTGCCTCTAGGCATAAAGAACCCATTTTGCGCATTTCTTCCTTAAGTAGACCTGCTGCCGAATCAATACGATTAGCTTTTAATGAATTTGAACACACTAGTTCTGCAAAATTATCGGTTTTATGAGCAGGAGTTTTTTTGATTGGTTTCATTTCAATTAAATCAACCTGAAAACCCATACGAGCAGCAGTATATGCCGCTTCACAACCCGCAAGTCCCGCTCCGATTACGGTAATTTTTTTCATTATTATTTTTCCTTTTTAACAGCGTTTTGTCGCGAAGGACATTCAGAATTCATACAGTATTTTCTACCTCTGATCCCATTAATAATATATCCACCGCATTCTGTACATTTTTCACCTGTTGGAACACCAGGCGAAGCGAAATCACATTGTGGGTAGTTAGAGCAACCATAAAATTTCTTGCCTTTTTTTGAAATCTTTTTAAGTAGCGGAGATCCACATTTTGGACAAGGCTGTTTTATTTCATCTTCTGGCATTGGTTTTGTATTTTTACATTCAGGATAACCTGGACAAGCTAAAAATTTACCAAAACGTCCGCTCTTTTCTACCATTTTTCTACCACATTTTTCGCAAACAACATCTGTTTCTACTACTGGAACCTTTACACGTTTTCCATCTAATGATTGTTCTGCCTTTTTATAATGGGAATCAAAATCATCATAGAAATCAGATATAGTTTTTACCCAATCAAGTTCGCCAGCACCGATTTTATCAAGTTTCTTTTCTAGCCCTGCTGTAAACTTAGTTTCGAAAATACGAGAAAAGTACTCATTCATAAGATCGCACACAGCAAAACCTAGTTGTGTTGGTTTGAATGTCTTTTTTTCTTTTTCAACATAACTTCTGTTAGAAATAACAGCAATTATTGATGCGAATGTAGATGGACGACCTATACCATTTTCTTCTAGTGTTTTTGTTAGTGTAGGTTCGGTATATCGTGGTGGTGGTTGAGTGAAGTGCTGATTTGGAAGAAGTGATTTTAACTTTAAAACATCTCCATTATTCATTTCTGGTAATTGAGCCTCATCGGTATCGCTTTCATCCTTACCCTCTTCGTAAAGCTCAGTAAAACCATTAAATTCAACCGAATAACCACTTGCTTTAAATAAATAATTATTAGCAACTATATCCACAGCAACTGTTTTTTGTACGCAAGCTGCCATCAATGATGCAACAAAACGTTCCCAAATTAATTTATAAAGATTGTATTGTTCGGCTGTGAGAGCATCTTTAATTTTATCAGGAGTTAAGAATACATCAGTAGGGCGAATTGCCTCATGAGCA
This sequence comes from Acutalibacteraceae bacterium, assembly GCA_045646305.1. Lineage (GTDB taxonomy): Bacteria > Bacillota > Clostridia > Oscillospirales > Acutalibacteraceae > UBA737. The sequence goes on along the minus strand of JAZRKK010000018.1, from coordinate 28,430 downwards.
TCCTGAGCACCACTTTTAGATTTAAAATAACGAGGTTTTGATGGTAAATATTTTTTACCATATTTTTGGTCAATATATTTTGTTGCAGAAGCACGAGCTTCTTCTGAAATACGAAGTGAGTCCGTACGCATGTATGTTATAAGACCAGTCGCACCGAAACCCGGAATATCAATGCCTTCATAAAGTTGTTGAGCAATGCGCATAGTACGCTGACCAGTATAATTAAGTTTTCTTGAAGACTCTTGTTGCAAAGTAGAAGTTATAAATGGTGGAGCCGGTTGTTTGTTTCTAGTTCCACGTTTAATATCGCTAACTGTATAAACAGCACCTTCAAGTTCATCAACAATTTTTTGTGCATTTTCAGCATCAGGAATTGCATCTAACTTGCTTCCATCAACCATACCATAAAGTTTTGCTTCAAAACTTTTACGTTCTGCTTTTAATTTAGCAACTATTGTCCAATATTCTTCACTTACAAAAGCCTCAATTTCGCGTTCACGCTCTACAATTAAACGAAGTACAGCTGTTTGAACTCGACCAGCTGATAAACCGCTTTTTACCTTACGCCAAAGGAAAGGACTAAGTTTATAGCCAACAATTCTGTCAAGTACACGGCGTGCTTGTTGCGCATCTACAAGATCAAGATTGATTTTATGAGGATTATTTATTCCTGCATCAACACCAGTTTTAGTTATCTCGTTAAATGAAATTCGATTTTTTTCATTTAAATCAAGACCTAATATGTGTGCAAGGTGCCATGAAATTGCCTCACCTTCACGGTCAGGGTCAGTAGCAAGAAGGACTTGCTCACTATTAGCTGCAGCTTCTTTCAACTGCTTTATAACATCCTTTTTATCAGGCATATTTATATATTGCGGTTTGAAATCTTTTTCTATATCAACACCTAGCTTTGATTTCGGTAAATCACGTACGTGACCAACCGATGCCATAACATTATATCCACTACCAAGATATTTTTTTACGCTTTTAATCTTAGTTGGAGACTCAACAATTACAAGTTTTGACATTTTTTACTCCTTTAGTGATTAATGATTTCATACATACCGCCAGGTAAAGCCTTGATAAAACCTTCTATTTCAAGTTCGGTAAGTACAGAAAGCAACTCATCATCACTTAAATTTAAATTGATTAAATCATCGGCGGTAAATTTTTGTTTATTCAAATTATTATACACTATTTTTGCCTCTTTTGAAAGAGCAAAGTTTAAATTTTTTTCTTTTTTTTCGACTTCTGGTACAATTTCTTCGGCAAATGCTGCTTGAGTATCAATAATTTCTGGAAATTTTGATAAATATTGGTTGAATATATCATTTGCGCTTAAGAGAGGAATCGCACCATCACGCAATAAAGCATTTGAACCTTTATAGTTTTCATGTGTAGGATTTCCAGGGATTACAAAAACATCTCTTCCCTGTTCATTTGCAAGTCTAGCAGTTATTAACGAGCCACTTTTTAACGATGCTTCAATTACAACTGTTCCCAAAGATAAACCTGAAATTATACGATTTCTTATTGGAAAGCTGTACTTAGTTGCTGGTGTATATGGTGGATGCTCACTTATAAGACAACCATTTTTGCTTATATTTTCACGCAATATACGATTTTCACTTAAATAGTCATAACAAATTCCGCATCCGAGTACTGCAATTGTTTTTGAATTTGTTGAAAGTGCACCCTTGTGCGCATAAGTATCAGCACCTAATGCTGCACCACTTACAACTAGCATCCCTGCTTTTGATATGCGTTTTGCGATCGAAAACGCAGCTTTTTTACCAAATTCAGAAATTTTTCGAGGACCAACAATAGAAACAACAGGCAAATTATCTATATCTAATAAATCGCCTTTTATATATAATACAAGTGGCATATCGCAAATATTACGCAATCTTTCAGGATAACCCACATCTTCAGGCGTTATTATAGATATGTTTTCTTTAATACAATCTTCCAAGATTTTATCAATAACAGAAGTTTGAATATTTAATATCTTATTAGCATCCTTTGTTTCTAAAAAAGAACACAAAATATCAAAATTCAAATGAGAATATAATATATTTTTCTCTTTTAAAACATTATAAATTTTAACCGCTTTTAAACTACCCGCACCAAAAGACTGCTGTAATCTTATAAGATTTGCTAGGATTAAATTTTCTTTTGATAAATTCATTTTATTTCATCATTTCCCACATAGCAATTGACGCAGCTGATGCAGCATTAAGTGATTCCGCATTACCGCGCATTGGTATTGTAATTAAATAATCACAGCTATTTTTTGTTTCTTCAATAAGTCCATTAGCTTCATTACCAATAAGCAATATATCACCATTTTCAAACGATACATTAATTATTTTTTCAGCATCATTATCAACCACACATCCAAATGAACGTAATGAATTGTATTTTATAAATCCCACAATATCATCAGTAATAATTACAGGCACTCTAAGCAATGTACCCATTGAAGCACGTAATGATTTTGGTGAATATGGATCACATCCGTTTAATGTTGTAACAATGCCAGTTACCCCTAATGCCTCAGCAGTACGTGCTATTGCACCAAGATTTGATGGATCTGAAATATTTTCTAAAGCAATATATCTACCTTCGCTTGATATTTTACCAGATATTTCTGGAATTTTCGCAATAGCTATTATGCCTTGCGGAGTATTTGTATCACTAATTTTTTTAAACAAATCTTCGCGGAAAATATAACAATTTTCACTTATACTTTCAAACATTTTTATATAATTATTATGTTTTTCGTATGCTTCTTTAGTGACAATCAGTTTATCAAATTTGATATTATTTTCATACGCATCCGTACATATACGCAAACCCTCTAAAACAAAAAGTCCATTATTTCTTCTTTGTTTTGAGGAGGTTTGAAGACTGCTAACAAACTTGATAAGCGGGTTGTCTTTTGAAGTGATTTCGGTAAATTTTTGCATAATTTTCTCCCAAAATAAAAGCAAAATTCGCCCGAGATGCTTTTCTCGGGCGAGGTAAAATTATTTTTCTAAAGCTTTTTGAGCTGTCTTTACAAGATTTGCAAAACCTGCTTCATCATTAACAGCAATATCAGCAAGCATTTTACGGTTAATCTGAACACCAGCCTTATTAAGACCGTTCATAAATGTAGAATAGTTCATGCCGTTCATTTTTGCAGCTGCAGAAATACGGGTAATCCAAAGACGACGGAAATCACGCTTTTTAAGGCGACGACCGATGTATGCATAGTTACCAGATTTCATTACCGCTTCTTTAGCGGTTTTAAAGAGTTTAGATTTAGCGCCAAAATAACCTTTGGCAAGTTTAAGAACCTTTTTTCTTCTTTTGCGTGTTGCTAACGCACCTTTTATACGAGCCATTTCAAGTTTTCCTCCAATTTAAATTTTCCGATTATTTGTACGGAATAAGCTTCTTTACTGTTGCAACGTTTGTTACATCAGCACATACGACTTTACGCAAGTTTCTCTTACGCTTTGTAGTCTTCTTATTAAGAATGTGAGACTTGAAAGCATGAGCACGTTTTACCTTGCCGTTCTTTGTGAGTTTGAAGCGCTTTTTAGCGCCGCTGTGAGTTTTAATCTTAGGCATTTTTATATCCTCCTATAAATTTTTACTTACTTGATTTTGGAGCCAAAAACATAAGCATATTTCTGCCTTCCATTTTGGCTGCCTTTTCAACTGTGCAATAATCAGCACAATAATTAGCAAATTTTTCCATTAAATCATAACCTAATTCAGGATGGCCGAGTTCGCGACCTCTAAAACGAATTGCAACCTTAACCTTGTTGCCATCTTTCAAGAAACGGATAGCATGATTACCTTTTGTATCAAAGTCATGTTTATCGATACCTGTACCAATAATTCGAATTTCCTTAATTTCGATTACTTTTTGATTTTTCTTGGCTTCTTTTTCACGCTTCATTTGCTCAAATTTGTACTTACCGTAATCCAAAATTTTGCAAACCGGTGGTTCAGAATTAGGCGCAACACACACAAGATCTAAATCCTGTGCATAAGCAAGATCAATTGCTTTTGACACCGATATAACACCAAGTTGTGATCCATCAGAATCGATAACACGAACCTCTTTGTACTTTATTGCTTCGTTGATTGCTACTTCTTTACTGCTGATTGTAAAGCACCTCCGTAAACGGTAAATATAATAACAAAGACGTGGACACAATAATGCCCACGTCAAATAAAACAAAACAAATTTCATTTTATTAACCCGACGATAACACACGTCTAGGTGAGAAACATGGGATGTGTTCTACTTCATTGTCTTGGTAATTATACCACAAAAATTTGATTTGTCAAGTGTTTTTTATTCATTAATTGCAAGTTCTTTAATAGAACGCAACTGATAATTAACATTCTTTAAAAGTTCTGGCTTTCGCAACGCAACAGCAGCTCCACGAACAACGCTATGCGTTGGATCTTCAAGCATATGAACTGCAGTATCAGTATATTCAGCAATTAACCTATCCATTCCGTTTATAAGCGAACCGCCACCCGTAAGATACAAACCATCAGTTTTAATATCCGCAACAAGCTCAGGATCAGTTTTTAAAAGAACAGAACGAATAGCATTACAAATAGAATCAGCTGTTTCTTTTACTGCTTCATATACCTCGCCAGAAGTTATTTCAAAACTTTCAGGCAAACCTGTAAATACATTTCGTCCTTTGGCAACCATAGCAACTTCTATAGGACGCTCGATTACCGTTCCTATTTGTGTTTTAATAGATTCGGCCATAAGGTTTCCAATTTCAATATTATATTCCTTTCTAACATAACGTACAATTTGCTCATCAAAATCAAAGGAAGCTATTTTAAATGACTCGCAAACCGAAATGCCCCCCATAGAAACAACAGCAATATCGGTAGTTCCAGCGCCAATATCGACAATTAGATATCCGTGTGGTTTTGAAAAATCAAGACCTAAGCCAAACGCTATTGCTAACGGGCTTTCGATTACAGAAATATTTCTACCACCTGCAGACTCAACAACATTTGACATAGAATGGTGTTGGAGCTCAGTAAGGCCCACCGGTAATGTCGCCATAATTTTAGGTCTTACAATTTTATTGCCAAAAACTTTGCTCATATATTCTTTTAACATTGCTTCAGCAATATCATATTCAGCAATAATACCATTTTTTATAGGAAACACACACTCAAGCGAGTCAGGAGTTCTACCAATTGTTTGTTTAGCTTTTTCACCAAAATACACAGGTTCCCAAGTATCTGAATTTACAGTAACCGCACTCGGAAGTTCCAAAACAACTTTTGAACTTGTGAAAATAACGGTTTTTGATGAACCAATATCTATACCAATTTCCATAGCCATAATTATCACCACAAATATTATAACTTATAATAACTATTTTTTCAATTCACTTTTTGATTTAATTTTAATTGCAAGTGCAGTAACACAGTAAACACTATCCGCGCCTGCGTATAAAAGTGTCTTTGCGCATTCATCTAACGTAGCGCCAGTTGTTCTAATATCATCGATCAACAAAACGCTTTTTCCGCTTATTTCATAACCAAAATCATATTTTTCATCAACATTTGTCAATCGTTGACTGATTGTGGATTTGTGCTGTAATTTAGAACGCTTACAACAAAATAAAACATCATTTATATAAGGTATTTTTAAGCTTTTTGACATATACTCAGCAATATATCTACAATGCTCATATTGTGTGTATCCAAAAACTCTTTTACTAGATGGCACACTACAAATTAAATCAAAATTTATATCATCATACATCTTTTTTACAACTAATGACATTTTATCAGCAAAAAACTTTGCATAGTGTTGTTTCTTTCCAAATTTGTATTTGTAATATGCGCTTTGAGCAATGCCTGTATTTTTAAAAACCGATACGATTTTATCAAATCTATAAACATTATATTTACATACACAATCACATTTTTCAAATCCACAACTTGTACAAAAATTGGTCATATCATTATATTCGATATTTTTGTTACAAACATCGCATAAAAATTTTTCTTCAGATATTATTTCCCCACACCCAATACATTTATTTGGATATATAGAACTAATTAATTCTTTGATTATTTTCTTCATTTTTTATAAAAAAATCCTTAAGCATTGTATACCTTAATGTTTTACGATCATTTTGTGCCATTTTATTAAAAATTGCTTCACTACCTACCACTATAAGCATTTTTTTAGCTCTTGTAACAGCTGTGTATAGTAAATTACGATAAAGCAATTGCGATGGCGTATCGATTAAAGGCAAAATAACACAGTCGAATTCACTGCCCTGACTTTTATGTACTGTAACAGCATAAGCAAGTTCTAACTCACCTATATTCTCGACAAAATATGTAACTGTACGATCATCAAATCTAACTATAACAATACCTGCTTTTAAATCGATATGAGTAATATAACCTACATCACCGTTAAAAACACCGAAACCTGTTTCACCATCATCACGCTGCCATTGCAAATCATAATTGTTTTTTATTTGCATGACCTTGTCTCCGATGCGATAGTACATGCCTTTATAGCTTAATTGAGGTTGATGGTTATCTCGTGGATTTAATGTAGATTGTAAAAGATTATTAAGATTTACAGTTCCGGCCTCACCTTTTCGTGAAGGACAAAGAATTTGTATGTCAGAAAGTTTGTTAAATCCATAAGCGTTAGGCAAACGGATGTCACACAATTCTAAAACAGTATCACAAACAGCATTTGAAGTATTTTTATGTACCATAAAAAAATCACTGTTTTTATTGCTAAAATCACACTGTGTTCCACTTATTATTGCGTGAGCATTTGTAATTATTTTACTACTCATAGCTTGTCTGAAAACTTTTTTTAAGCAAACAGCTGAGTAAATATTTGATGATAAAATATCATTTAAAACATTGCCGGCCGATACACTTGGTAATTGGTCTGTATCACCAACCAAAATAATTTTACAAGAAATTTTCAAAGCGCGTAAAAGACTTTCAAACAACAATGAATCAATCATTGATGCTTCGTCAACAACGATAACATCGCAATCTAATGGATTTCGCTCATTACGAGCAAATCTATGTTTCTGTTCGTTTGTCCATTCCACTTCAAGCAAACGATGAATTGTCTTTGATTCCCTTCCCGTAAGTTCGGTCATTCGTTTAGATGCTCTTCCTGTAGGTGCAGCAAGTTGTATATTTATATCACGATGTTCAAACAATTCAATAATAGCATTTAAGGTTGTCGTTTTTCCCGTACCAGGCCCACCAGTAAGTACAAAAACACCACCTTGCATTGCATGCTTAATTGCTCTACGCTGTAAATCTTCAAATTTTATGCCAAGCTTATTTTCTACATAGTCAATTTCCAGTTCATCGACAAATAGCATCGAAGAATTATAGTTTTTTGCAGCATTTAAACGAGCTGCTATGTACTCCTCGGCATTATAGTATTCAGGCAATGACAAAAAATCAGTATCTTCCACCGTTTTGGTATATACTATTAAATTTTCAATCATTTTATCACATATATATTCAATGCGGTTTTCATCAACTTCTAACAAATTTGATGCGACTGGAACTAACTTTTTTCTGGGTAAACATGTGTGACCGTTCAATAAATTTTTTCTTAAGATATATTCTACACCCGAACACAAACGCATTTCATTATCAGGAGAAATACCGAAATCATAAGCTATTTTTTCTACGCGTTCAAACGAAAAATCAATATCATCCTGACATAATATATATGGATTTTCTTTAATTTTTTCGGTAGAATTAGTACCCAATTTTTGAAAAATCCGAATGCATATCTCCAACGAAACTTGATAAGGCGCTAACAATAGCATTAGATCTCTTATACCAAATTGCTTTTTGTATTCTTCAGATATATTAATTGCTTTTTCTTTTGAAATACCTTTAATTATCGTTAAATCTTCTGGAGAATTTTGAATAATCTCAAGCGAATCTGCTCCAAATTTTTCAACTATACGTTCAGCAGTTGCAGGTCCAACTCCTTTAATTATGCCAGAAGAAAGATAACGCAAAATAGCGGCAACAGTTTTTGGCGCTATCGTTTCATACATCTGTGCTGAAAATTGTTTTCCGTACATCTGATGAACAGTATATGAGCCAGTAAATTTAACATTATCTCCAATAGAAATAAAGGGCAAAACACCTACAACGGTTATATGTTCGCGACCGACCTTAACCGTGCAAACGGTATAACCATTTTCTTTATTACAATATGTTATTTTTTCAACCAAACCACTGATTTCTATATTTTCGTTGCAGTCAGCATTTGTCATCAAAAAAATCTCCTTGCTTTTTTAAGCACCGTAAAATCTCATCTTTTTTACGCAAAATTATATTTTTGTTTTTTATGTAACTAATACATGCAAAAAACTCATCTTCATCAATTTTATCATATATCGCTATTATTCCATTTGAATATGCTTCACCATACCAAAGAATTTTTTGCCAATAAAACTCAAGTTGTCGTATAGCAAATCCCTTTTCCAACTCTATAAGTGTATATGCATTAAATCTTTTTCCTGGAAAGAAAAATAATATTTTAAATAAAAATATAAATTCACAAATACCAGAAACTATAAATATGAGTAATAAAATAAGTAAAATTGATTTAATCACAAATACCACCTCATCACATACTATGCAATTAAGGCGGTATTTGATATTTTTAGTATTAGATTAATTATTGTGTAAGAGTTATAGAAGTACTATAAGTACCCACTTGCCAAACATCTTTATACAAATCAGACTTAATAACAACCTCAACAGTATGGTCGCCAGCAGATTTGTCAGTTAAATCAACAACAGCATAAAAATCAGATGCTTTTAGATTATCTATAATATTTTTAGGTCCACATATTTTCACATTTCTAATTCGAGTATCAGTTTTTGCTTTTAAACCATCTTTTAGTCCTGTGCAACGAATATTTTTAATATCAAAAACTTTTTCAGCATAATTTGAAACATCTATTTTTACTTTAAAATATTCGATACTGTCAAATAATTTAACACCATCAGGTAAACTTGCCGATACTTCGTACTCATAACTTTCAGTACTTACAGTCCTAAAATCAATAGCGGAAAGTGAAATATTTTCTATTTTATCAATAACCTCAGGTGTACCAATAACAGCAACCTTACTGTGGTCAACAGTATATGAAACGTCACTGTTTGTAATTCCCTCCGGCAAATTGTTAAACACCACATTACAAGGAACGGTAGTCATTTTAGAAATTGGTTGAACTACTTTAACGTTAGAAAATGATAATGTCAAAAACGAATTTGTTATCAAATTATCGTTTGCATCATAAACTAAACCTTCACCTGTAAATCTGTATAAAATTTTATCGTTACTATCATATAGCACAATATCACTATTATATGTTTGCGTAGTGCTAAGTTTTTTATCAACATTTGCAATACTACCTACTGAAGCGATTTTTTCAATAGTTGTACGAGGACCACGAATAGTTATAGTGCTTTGTTGAGAATCAAATACATACGGTGTTTCAGCAACAAGACCATCCGCTGCACTAACACCTATGAGTTTAGGAGCTAAGACAAAATCCTTTGTATCAATATAATCAACAGTTACATCAATTTTAGATGGAGAAATTGATGTAAAAGTGTATCCTGTGTTAGTGCTATTGTTGCTGCCTATCATATCAAGTGTATAAGTACCGGCAGCATTTATATCAACAACCGAAGCAGAAATTATAAAATCTTCTTGTTTCAAAGAACTAACAACATAATTTGGACCACTTACCGTAACAGTAAATTTTTGAGAAGCAACATCTGATACAATACCTAAACCCATTTCAGATGCAGCCGTGCCCTCAATCGAAATCGCAGCACTAACATCAGTAAAAGTTTGTGTTCTAATCGGATTTTGGGTCATTGTAATTCCAAGCCATAAAGCAAAAGCAATAATAACCGAAAGTACAACAGTAAATCGTTTGTTAAATATTAAATTACCAATACGTAAAAATTGAGGAATTTTAATTTTCATTATTTTCTTCCTCCTTTTCTACAACATCATTTTTCTTAGTACCGAAAATATTTTTTACAAAAGATGTCAAAACGTTGTCAGGCTTTTCTTCGTAAATGTCTATAAGTTTTGATTTAATTTCATCATAAGCGGTTGCGACATTATAATCACGACTTATAGTTCCATTAAAAGCAATAGATACTGTACCAGTTTCTTCAGACACTACCAAAACAATAGCATCAGAATTTTCAGTCATACCAATTGCAGCTCGATGACGTGTACCGAGTTGTGAAGAAAGTTCGGTATTAGGAGTGAGCGGTAATATGCACGCAGCAGCATGAACCCTACCATCTCGTATAACTACTGCACCATCATGTAATGGTGATTTTGGGTAGAAAATATTATTAATTATAGCGGTGCTAACCTGCGCATCAATTACAGTACCAGTATTTATTATCTCGCCGAGTTGAGTCTTACGCTCAAAAACAATTAATGCACCTGTCTTGCTTTTTTGCATTTGTCCAACTGCTTTACAAATATTATCAATAGCCTTGTTTACTCGCTCTTTTTCATCATCATCAGAGCCTGTATAACCAAGTTTAGTTTGACCAACGCGCTCAAGTAGACGGCGTAATTCAGGCTGGAAAATAATAGCAATCGCAACGATAGCCGAGCCAAATACAGCAGACATTACCCAACGTAAAACCGCTAAATCAAAAATAATAGCAAAAGCATAAAGTGCTAATAAAAACACAATACCTTTTACTAATTGACCAGCTCTTGTTTCGCGCAAAAAGCCTACGGCCTTATAGATAATAAAAGCAATTATTAAGATGTCAACAACATCGAAAAATCTTACATTTGAAACTGTATAAATAAACTGATTCCAAAATGTGTAAATCGCATTAAAAATAGCGTCCAAAACACCTTTACCTCACATATACATAATTTTACATCTTTATTTTAACATAATGTCTTTATACAATCAATAGTATTTAGTTAAAAAAATTAAATTTTTTCTAAGTTTTTTATTAAAAGTACTACCTGCTTCTCATTATTGAAAATTGATGGAGAAAATCTTACTGCACCAATGTTAAGTGTACCTAATTTTTCGTGAGCCGTAGGCGCACAATGAAGCCCTGCTCTTAGCGCAAAACCATTCTTATTTAAAATTGATGCTGTTTCATCAGAAGTTTTCCCTTCAATATTAAATGGCAACACAGGAACGTAAGAATTTTTTATAGGATTTGTGTAAACAATTCCCTTTTTTATTTTTCTTAATCCACTAAGTAAATAATTAACCAAATACATCTCGTGAGTGTAGATACAATTTTTGTATCTATTAACAAAATCAACACCTGCTTTTATACCAGAAATTGCTGGTAAATTTATTGTTCCACTTTCAAGCATTTCAGGCATAATATCTGGTTGTGAAAAATCAATGGAATTAGTGCCTGTACCACCTTCTATTACAGTGTTTTTTAATGGTTTTCTAGCTATTAAAACACCTATTCCCATAGGCGCATATAATCCTTTATGGGGAGCTATACACAAAAAATCAATGTTCATTTGTTGCATATTTATAGGTATAATTCCTGCTCCTTGCGCTGCATCAACACCAAACAGTAATCCGTGTTTTTTACACAAATTTCCTATGAGTTTTAGTGGCAAAATTTTTCCGGTAACATTTGATGCAGAAGTGCAAAAAATCATTCTTGTATTACTTTTAATTAAGTTACTAAAATTTTGTATTGTTTTGTTTTCATCATCCGATATTTGAGCAATCGAATATGATATTTTATTCATTTTTTTAAGTGGTCGCATCACAGCATTATGTTCTAAATTTGATATAATTATGTGATCACCATCACTAAGAATTCCTTTCAATACAAAATTAATACTTGTAGTACAATTTGCAGTAAATACTACATTTTCAGCACCATCAGCACCAAAAAAATCTGATAATTTTTCGCGTGTTTGGTACACTTCAAGCGCTGCGCGTTGAGAAATTTCGTGACCACTTCTTCCAGGATTTGCAGAAAAATTTCTCAAAGAATTGTTTACAGCATTTAAAACCTCTATAGGTTTTTGTCCTGTTGTTGCTGAATTATCAAAATATATCATAATTTCACCTTTCATATTTTACAAAAGCAGCCTATCAATAGGCTGCTTTTAAAACGTGTATTTACCCGTGCTATTTTAAATACTGCTTAATTCTAATATTCTAATTTTCGAATTATTAAGCGCTTTTACGATTTCACTTTTATTGCCTTTTGCAACGATTACGTAACCGCAACCAACACTGCCATTCGAATTTGTTTTTCGCTCTATATAAGCTTTTATTCCCATTTTTCGCAGTAAATCTCTTCCCTTTATAGCATAGGTCACACTGCTTACCGAAATATAATGACTTTGCAATCGAAACACCTCGATTAATGTGACTAGGCATATATTATTTTATTACCCACAATACATATTATGCCGACATGATATAATCGGTACATTTAATTAAGCAAATTTATTTCTATAAAAAGTAAAAACAACTATAAACGTAACTGGGAAAATTATCACTCCAAAAAAACCTAAAATTTTAAATCCTAAAAACATTGCAATCAAAGTAAATAAAGGATTTATACCTATTTCATCCCCAATAATTTTAGGTTCTACAAAATTTCGAATTATACAAACAATAACGTAAATCAATGTTATTCCAAAACCTAATTTATAATTGTTTTGTACGAAAGAAATCATAGCCCATGGCAACAAAACAGTACCTGTACCAACAATAGGTAGTAAATCTATGATAGAAACCATAAAAGCAAATATAATAAAATGATTAACACCCAAAATTGAAAAACCAATCAATAATTCAAAAAAAGTTATCAACATGATTTTTGCATAACCTATCAAAAGTTTTATAACACTGTTAGTAAAAATATTTTTGATAAGCAAAAAATTTTTATAAATTTTTTCACTAATTACTCCTTTTATAAAATTAGTGAATTTGTCGAAATCCCTTGCGAAATAACAACTTGAAACTATTGTAATAATTGCGGTAAGAAAAATCGTAGGTAGATTTTTTACTAATCCTGTAATATAGTTTGAAACAATCGCAATTATTTTTGTCGTGATATTATTTATATACTCATCCACTGCCCTTTCGAAAGCTGTTTGAAAACCACCACCTAATCTACTACTCAAATTTATTAAATATCGATTGGTTATTATTAAAAAATTCTCACAAGAATCACTAAATTTTGTCACGTAATCAATAATTTTATCACCATTTATCACCACACACCAAATTAAAAGCGATAATATTATTGCTATAAAAAAATATGAAAAAGCCGATAAAACTGTGGCACAAATTTGTTTTTTAATTTTAAATTTTCGTTCTAAAAACATTGCTGGTTTTTGCACAAGAAATGCGAGTATATATCCTACTATAAAAGGCACTAGATAAAGCAAGGTGAATTTAAAGAAAATTATAAAAACAAATAACAATAAAAAAATATATACAACGTTGATTATCCATTTTTTCTTATCGTTTTCGTTCATTAATTATTCACCACCACTAAATAATATTGCCAAATAATTATGTTTATATATAATTACTATTGATTTTTATATTTTATTGTAGTATAATGCAAAAATGCTAATTTGCTAGGAACAGGAGGTTTAAAATGATTTATACAGCTATTATGGGACATGGTGTAGTTGGTTCTGGCGTTGCTGAAATTTTACTTAATCAAAATAATTTGATTAACAATAGAATTAAAAATGAAATAGATATTAAGTATATTCTTGATTTACGTGATTTTGACAATTTACCATACTCTGATAAATTTATAAAAGATTTTGAACTTATCGCAAACGATACTGATATAAAAATTGTTGTAGAAGTAATGGGTGGTGTAAACCCAGCGTACGATTTTGTAAAACGTTGTTTACTTTCAGGCAAAAGCGTTGTTACCTCAAACAAAGAATTAGTTGCAGCAAAAGGTGCTGAACTTTTAAATATTGCTAACGAAAATAATGTTAATTTCCTTTTCGAAGCAAGTGTCGGTGGCGGTATTCCTATACTTCGCCCTATTGCACAATGTCTTGCAGCTAATGAAATTACCGAAGTTAAAGGTATTTTAAACGGAACAACTAACTATATTTTAAATAAAATGATAGTGGATAACATGGATTTTGATTCAGCATTATCACTAGCTCAAGAAATGGGATTTGCCGAAAAAGATCCTACTGCTGATATCGAAGGTCATGATGCTTGTCGTAAAATATGCATATTGGCAGCCCTTGCTTTTGGCAAACACGTTTATCCTGATCAAGTTTCTACAACCGGTATTACAAACATATCACTTACCGATGTTGAATATGCTGACACATTCGACTGCGCTATAAAACTTATAGGTAGTGCTAAGAAACTAGATAATGGTAAGATATCAGCAAAGGTTCAACCAATGCTTGTAAGCAGAAGTCACATTCTCTCTGATGTTGATGGTGTATTTAACGCTATTATGGTTACTGGCGATGCAGTTGGCGATGTAATGTTTTATGGTAGAGGTGCTGGTAAATTACCAACCGCAAGTGCGGTTGTTGCTGATGTTATTGACTGCGCCAAACATTTACATGCTCGTAAATACATTGATTGGACTGAAGGTTCCTCGAATTATGTTATAACAACTGATGAAAAAACTCGTCTTTATGTTTATATTCAATCTGATGATTACGATATGCTTTTAAATCAATTTTCTACCCTGTTTTCTGATAATACATGGCACGTTAAGAATGATTTTAAAAAGGAAATTGCTTTTATTACTAACGAAGATTTTGAAAGTGTCTTAATGGAAAAAATCAATTCTATTTCGTGTACTAAACTTAAAGTAATGAACACCTTGTTTTAGGAGGCTTTGATATATGTCACTTATAGTAAAAAAATTTGGCGGTTCTTCCGTAAAAGATGCAGAGCACGTATTTAACGTTGCTGAAATAGTTGTCGATGAATACAAAAATGGCAATGATGTCATTGTTGTAGTATCTGCTCAAGGTGATACTACGGATGATTTGATTGATAAGGCTAAAGAAATTAATCCAGCCACTCCACTAAAACGTGAAATGGATATGTTACTTACAGCCGGCGAACAAATTTCAATTTCACTACTTGCTATGGCTATTGATAAACTTGGATGCCCTGTTATTTCACTTCTTGGTTGGCAAGCTGGTTTTTCTACTGATTCAAACCATACCAAAGCACGTATTAAGAAAATTAATACCGAACGTATGAAAACAGAACTTGCAAAAGGCAATATAATTATTGTTGCAGGTTTCCAAGGTCTTAATAAATACGATGACCTTACAACTCTAGGTCGTGGTGGTTCTGATACAAGTGCTGTTGCAATTGCTGCTGCTATGAACGCTGACCGTTGTCAAATTTATACAGACGTTGATGGTGTATATACAGCAGACCCACGTAAAGTAAAAAATGCCGTTAAAATGGATGAAGTACAGTACGATGAAATGCTTGAAATGGCAACACTTGGCGCACAAGTACTTAACAATCGATCAGTTGAAATGGCTAAAAAATATAATGTTGAACTTGAAGTTCTTTCAAGTCTTGAAAGAAAACCTGGTACTATTGTAAAGGAGCATGTTAAAATGGAAAAAACTTTAATTCGCGGTGTAGCAAAAGATACAAGCGTTACAACTATTGCTGTTGTAGGTCTTAAGGACCAACCTGGTGTTGCGTTTAAACTCTTTAATAAACTTGCACAGTATAAGGTTAACGTAGATATTATTCTTCAATCTGTTGGTCGCCACGGCACAAAAGACATAACATTTACCGTATCACACGAACAGCAGGAAGATGCAATTAAAGCTATGGAATCAATGAAAGGCGTATTTGATTACCAAGATCTTAAGGTTAACAACGGTCTTTCAAAAATTTCAATTGTTGGCGCAGGTATGGAAAGCAACCCTGGCGTTGCATCAAAAATGTTTGAGGCACTTTATGATGCAGACATTAACATCCACATGATTTCTACCAGCGAAACAAAGATTTCAGTTCTCATTGATACCGAACTTTCTGACAAAGCTGTTCAGGCTGTTCACGATGCATTTATCGGTTAATTTTGTTATTAAAACCGCTACTTAAAAAAAGTAGCGGTTTTTAAATAAAATTATTAAAAATCTCTTGACAAATACTTTTATTATGTTATAATAGTTTTCGTTACGGTGGTTGTAGCTTAGTTGGTTAAAGCGCCAGTTTGTGGCACTGGAGACCGTGGGTTCGAATCCCATCTACCACCCCACAAGTTAACCTCGGTATTCAACATATACTACCGAGGTTGCTTTTTTAAAAACTCAATATTGGGGTGTCGTCAAGCGGTAAGACACAGCACTTTGACTGCTGCATTCGTAGGTTCGAATCCTGCCACCCCAGCCAAAAACCAAGAACAAATTGTTCTTGGTTTTTATTTATTACTTATTAACTTGAAAATTATATAATTGCATAGTATAATTAAGTAAAATCCTTTGATTAACAAAGTTGTTTAATTTATCAAAAGGAGAACAAATGAAAAATTTATTTTTAATTAAATTTTTAAATTTAATACTTTTAGCACTTTTTATACTTAATATTACAGGATGTGGTGAAATGAAACAGAAAACAAAAATAACCGTAGCTTCATATAATATTCAGTGCCTTTCCTATGGAACTCAATTAGAACAAATTTCCGAGGAAATTAAAAATATAAATCCTGACATTATTGGTATTCAAGAACTTGATAACAATACAGGTCGAACTAATAACAAAAATCAACTCGAGCAACTTGCGCAAGCAGCTGGTTACAAATATTTTTATTTTTCAAAAACAATTGATTTTGATGGCGGCGAATATGGTCATGGCATTATGAGTAAGTACCCTATCACTGATTTTCAAACCATATCTTTTGAAATACAAGATAGCGAAAACAGATGTTTTTCTCATGCTAAAATAGAAATCAACAATAAAATAATCAACTTTTATAACACCCATCTTGAATTTGGTGGTAATATACAAGATAAGCAAATTGCGGAAATATTTAAGTATGCAGAAAAAGATGAATACGCAATTATTACAGGTGATATGAACTCCTCACCAAACACTTATATTGATTGTTTTGATAATAATAAAATGTTGTCTTTAAATGGTGGCAATGATTGTAAAAACATTATCAACACCTGCCCTCAGGGCGAAAGTTCAGATTTACCTATCGATAATATAATCATCTCAAAATCTTTCGATTGTTATTTTGATGATAAAAACAATTCTAATCTTATAATAAACAGAACCGAAAACAGCGACCATAATATGATTTATACTTATTTAGAATTTTAAAATATTAAAACCTATGATAACTATTTGCTATCATAGGTTTTTTCTTTTTTAATATTCTTCAATAAAACTGTGTTTTTCACCGCTGTCACTATCACGCCAACCCGGAATGGTCGCCAAATTAACGTTATGCAAACTACGGAATATATTATCATCCGCATTTGGATTTTTAATTCTTAAAGATTTAACAAGTTCTTTCATTTCCTGTCGTTTTGACAACATTTCATCTTCAGCGCTATCAGCAGTAAACTTACAAGCACAACGTAAGAAATGTAAATCATTATAATTTGCCCAGGAAATTATATCACGTTCTTTGACTTTGTATAGTGGTCTTATAAGCTCCATACCATCAAAATTGGTGCTATGAAGTTTAGGAAGCATTGTCTTAATTTCGGATGAATAAATCATGCTCATAAGTAAAGTTTCAATAGCATCGTCTAAATGATGACCTAACGCAATCTTATTGCATCCTATTGCTTGAGCCTTAGCATATAATGCTCCTCGTCTCATACGAGCGCATAAATAACATGGAGAGCCACCAGCTGTGTATGCAACATCAAAAATATCACTTTCAAAAATTTCTGCATCAATACCCAAAATTTTTAAATTTTGCTCAATTAATTCACGATTTGGCTTTGCATAACCAGGGTCCATAACAATATATTTAAGTGTAAATGGTATATCACTATGACGTTGCAAAAGTTCCATACATTTTGCCAATATCATCGAGTCTTTACCACCCGAAATACAAACAGCGATGCAATCGTTTTCTTTTATTAATTCGTACTCTTGAACAGCGCCAACAAAACCATTCCATATAGATTTACGAAATTTTTTAATTATACTACGCTCAATAATTTGAGCTTTTTCTAACTGCCTTGCCAAAATATCACCCAATAAAAAAGTCGTTACCATTATTATAACGGTAACGACTTTTAATTTCAATATATTTATTATGCTGATTTTTTATTTGTTAAAAGCTTAATAACGATAAGTGTAACAATAGTTAAAACGATAGCGATTGGTAAAACAATCATCCAACTATTAACAAAACCAGCGATTATATATGCCACAAATGAAATCGCAGCAACAGTTATTGCATAAGGCAACTGTGTTGATACGTGGTTAATATGGTTACACTGCGCACCAGCAGAAGCCATAATTGTTGTATCAGAAATTGGAGAACAGTGGTCGCCACAAACAGCACCAGCAAGACATGCAGACATAGCGATAATACCAAGCTCACTACCAACTGGGAAGATATTAAGAACGATTGGAATAAGAATACCAAAAGTACCCCATGATGTACCAGTAGCAAAAGCAATAAGACAAGCAACGATAAAGATAATTGCTGGTAAGAAACTGCTAAGGTTACCTGCATTTGAAAGTGCTGATTCAACAAATGCGTTTGAATCTAGCAAACTTGTTGTGTTTTTAAGAGTTGTAGCCATTGTTAAGATAAGAATAGCTGGTACCATTGCAATAAAGCCTTTTGGAATACATGCCATTGCTTCTTTAACACTCATAAGACGGCGTGCAACAAAGTAAATAATAATACCAACAAGCGAGATAAGTCCACCCCAAGGCAAACCAACGGTAGCATCAGTATTAGAGAATGCATCTATGAAGTTTAATGAAGTATCGTAATTTGTATAATTGAATACCCATTCCTCACCCATACATCTACCAACATAGAAAAGTGAGAAAACACAAACACCAATAAGGAATATGATTGGCAATATAAGGTCGATAACTTTACCGTTATTTGTTGCTGGTAATTCCTCTGCTTCAGCAATATCATCACTGCCACTTGTGAAAAGATCGCCGTTTTCAGCATTGATTTCGTGAAGTTTCATTGAACCATAATCAAAATTCAAAACGCCGATTGCAATAATGAATACAAATGTTAATAATGAATAGAAGTTATAAGGAATAGCCTTACAAAATAGAGCTATACCTTGACCATCTGGTGCATAAGAAGCAACAGCCGCCGCCCAAGAAGAAATTGGTGCTATCATACAAACAGGTGCTGCAGTAGCATCAATGAGATACGCAAGTTTTGAACGAGAAATTTTAGCCTTGTCAGTTACAGGTCTCATAACCGCGCCAACAGTAAGACAGTTAAAATAGTCATCAATAAAAATAAGAATACCGAATAAGAATGTTACTATTGCAGCGCCGAACTTGCCTTTGACATGTTTTGCTGCCCATCTACCAAACGCTTGTGAACCACCTGCTTTATTCAAAAGAGCAACAATGATACCAAGTATTACAAGGAAAATAAAAATACCTGCGCTACCTGATACTGCCGAAATAAAACCATCATTTACTACAACACCAACAGTATGTATTGGATTAAATTTTGTAGCTAACAAGCCACCTACAACAATACCAATGAAAAGTGAGGAGTAAACCTCTTTGGTAATGAGGGCCAAGCAAATAGCTACTACTGGCGGAAACAATGACCAAAGTGTGCCAACAGGATTATTTGGTGATCCTGTCATAAAGCAAACAACGGCAAAAGCAATCGCAACGGCAACTATAAGCAACTTAGGAATAATCTTTTTTGCTGTCATAAAACAACCTCCAAAAATAATTTTAAAATTAAAAAACACGGTAACGTAGAGTTACCGTGTATATTTAACAAACACAAGATAGCACTCCACAAAATGTGACAGTATATTACATATTTTGCAATATACCAACCTGTAACACAACGGATATTGTGATACCGTTTCGGCGACTTCCCCTTTTGCGTTGCGGTTTATCCGAACCGTAATGCTACGCTACTGATGGTTGTCGCGCCTCTATCAATATTCAAGATATATGGTATGTTAACATATATTTAAAATTTTGTCAACAAATTAATTATCAATACATGCTTTGCATGGTGAATAACCTAATTTTTCAAGTTCTTCCCTAGTTTTATCGGTAGTTTTTTTATTTTGTGGTTTCATATCTTTAACCGATGAACAACTTTCAATATGAAATTTTTTACTATTTTTATTTATTACATATGTAAGCGCCGTTTTATCTTGCTGTTGTGTTTCTTTTGGATTTATTAACCGGCTTTCTCCTGTGGCGTAGTTAATTTCAATCTCTGGCTGAGCATTATAAGCAAAAACATTAAAACAAATTTCATCGCCATTATCTTCGACCGAGTAACCTTCCATTTGAACACCTGATGCTAAAAGATTATCACCATTAAAAATTGGTGTTACTCGATATAAAACATGATTACCCGTTTCTTTTACATAATCTGCAATTAAATTTTCAAAAGGAAGCATTCCTTCAATATTTAGATATCTTGTTCCTGTAATAAGATTTTTCTCATTAGCGTTTTCACCGGTTAACTGAAAGCCGATCAAATGGCAACGATTGTATAAATACTTACCATCAACATTTTCATATTTTACTGTATGCCAACCTGTAGGTTTTATCATACCGATTTCACCACGTTCCTCAGTAGGCATAATCTCGGTACCAACACATGCAATTACATACCCACATCGACCAAGCGGGTCAAGTTCGGAATAAAATTCATACGCTTTATCCGATAACATATCCTCAGTAAAATTAGGTTGATTATCATTTAGCACAACATATGGTTCATCACTAAACTCGGGTATATCATCAAGTGTGTCAACACGTGTATCTGTTATTCCAATAAACAGTGCATTTTGCCCACCAACATCATTAGTAAACCAAACATTACAACCAGATAAGAAAACAACTAATATCAATAATAATGATAAAATTTTACTACACTTTCTAATCATTTTATAAACTCCGATAGTATCTTTCTTTCTAATATTTGACCTTCAAGCGTAAGAGATTTAGGTGTTTTATACACAAAAACACTTTCGCTATTTATATTTCCTTGATAATTATATTTTTTTATAGCATCTTTAAATTCTTGCCACTTACCCTGACCAGTACCTGGTAACAAATGTAAGTCTTGACCCTTTAGCGAATCGTGAATATGTGTTGTTTTTACTCTGTCACCAACTAATGCAAAAAATTCGTCAAAACTTCCTTCTTGGCAAATAAGATGTCCTGTATCAAGACATACCATTAAATCATCATTGCCTACATCACTTAGCATTCGCGACATATCTTCACCAGTGCGTATAACACTGGCAGTACCAGGCATGTTTTCAAGGCAAACTATGGTATTTTCGGCATACTTTGTAACACGGCGAAGCATATCTATATTAATTTGCCAGTATTTTTCGGGGTCATCACCCGCATTATTAAAAGCGTAAACTATTGGATGGACAATTGTGTATGGTATCTTAAGTTTACTTGCCACTTTAACACAATTTTCAATTGTAATAATGTTTTGCTCAGATTCTTCAGGCGAAGTACACCAAAGTGATTTTGTATGTGGCGCATGACACTGACCAATAACAAGCCCCGCATCACCTATATTCTTCACAGCTGTTTTAACATAGTTAAGTTGCTCATCTTCGCTTTTTAAAAAAATGTCAGGTTTGCTTGAAGTATCATTAATATCAACAGCTTCATATCCTGCATCTATCAACATTTTGCAAAAATCAATGTCCATTCCGTGACATGTTCTACTAATTAACATAAAATCACCCTTTATAAATTAAAAAACTTTGAATAAAAATTATTTATTCTAACTTCAGTTTCTTTAATTTTCACTTTATCTCTTGCCAATAATGCATCGGCGTGTTCTGCACACAGTTTTGAATATACCGGATAATATTCCCACATTAAATATCTTGCATATTTTGCAAAGCGGAATTTACCTACTACACGATAATTCACATCATCACTACGATCGATTGCAACCCCGCGTTCGCACTTAATCGCATTAGGTATTTCATCAAAATCCTTTGCAAAAACAATAGTAAATTGGTTATTAAATCTATCGGTCGAACATTTGTTAACAGTTGTATGAGCATCTGATGAACCAACAACCGGGATTTTATAACCTTCCGATAACATATCCATACGTAACATTTCCTGAAGATTATTACCGTTTCCTGTGCCATCGCAACCGGCAATTACCTCTAGAGCATCAAAATGACCTTTTTGCCAGTGATAGATAAATTCCTCAGTTTGCATGTGGTATTCACCATACGTTTCCCAAAAAGGATGCGCCATAATAGCAACACCATTTGCTTTACGTATATGTTCTGTAATAAACATACGATACGCAACACAGCGTGGGTCGGAAAGCCCAGTAAAATCATTTGTCGACAAAATACGCTCAATTTCTGACCCAACGTAAGCATCATCAGTTTCAATTATATCGTTCACACTACTTTCACCATTAAAATTTATTATATGAAAATAGCCCATTGATTTGTTGTGAATCTCTTCACCACGAAAGACAAAAAAATCATTGGTAAGTTTTTTTATTTGCTCTTGTGCTTCTAGTGATGGAGCAAATTTATGATGGTCGGTAATAGCAATAAAATCATATCCAGCTGCTCGATAATTACAAGAAACCTCAAATGGTGTACCCTCACCATCCGAACGGCAAGTATGCAAATGAGTATCACCTTTAAATGGTTTTAACTGCGCAAGATCATTATCGACTGAATATATGTGTGACCAACATATAACCTTATCACCATATTTGACCTTTAATGAGTATTGTTGCTCAGATGCAAATTCATACTCTGTAAAAAACAAATCATCACAACACTTGTTTAAACAAATATAATCATAACGATCTTCTTCATCAATACGATATTTATTAGTATGTAATACAGAGTATTTTTCCATCGGTTGAATTTTAACGCTAAGTAAGGTATTATCAATAATTTCATCATGCTCAAAACCAACATATACAGTTTGTTTGCAATTTGATTTAAAAACCTTTGGATAAATTTCTTTCACACAAATGCTCATAATCAAAACCTCGTATGACAAATTTGTTATTTTCAGTATAGCATTTACAGTAATAAAAAACAATATTTTATGGTCAAAATAAATTAAAAATAACTCTTGACATTGTTACGCTGTTATAATATAATAATGTGGTCGCAAAAATGCTGCTATGGCTCAGGTGGTAGAGCACGTCCTTGGTAAGGACGAGGTCACCAGTTCGAATCTGGTTAGCAGCTCCAAAAACCGTTCTCTTATGAGAGCGGTTTTTTTACATTAAATAAAGCACTCGAAATATCGAGTGCTTTAAATTTTATCTTTCTTTTCCCTTAGGTCTTGTCATAAGTTCTTTTACAGCTAAATCAGGTCTATAACCCTCATATAATACCTTGTAACAAGAATTAATTATTGGTAATTCAACGCCATATTTTTGACCAAGTTGATACGCCATTTGAGCGGCGTAATAACCCTCAACAGTACCAACTTCATTAAGTGCTTGTTTAACCGATACCCCACGACCAACTTTGTTACCAAAACGATTATTTCGGCTGTGTTGTGAAGTACATGTTACAACCAAGTCACCAATACCAGTAAGACCTGCAAAAGTGCGCTCATCAGCGCCTATACAAACACCAAGATTTGCCATCTCAGCAAGACCACGCGTAATTAAAGCGGCTTTTGTATTATCGCCAAGACCTAATCCGTCACTTATACCAGCACAAACTGCTATAACATTTTTTAATGCGCCACCTAGTTCAACACCTATTATATCATTAGCGGTATAAATTCGTAAAAATTCACTTGACAAAACATCTTGAACAATCGATGCTGCGGTAAAACTTTTTGATGATACTACAAGCGATGTAGGTATCATTCTTGCAACTTCTTCTGCATGAGATGGACCTGATAAAACACATATTTTATCATTGGGTAATTCTTCACGAATAACTTCAGAAAGTCTTTTAAGCGTATCTTTTTCGAAACCTTTTGCAACATTTACTACAATGCCATGATTTTCTATGGCAGCGAGTTGTTTTGAAACCGAACGCACAGCCACAGAAGGACAAGCAATAACCGAAATTAAAGATCCAGATACAACATTAATATCGGTAGTAATTGTTATTTCTTCTGGAATTTTTATGCCAGGCAACAATTTAACATTTTCTCGATTTTGAACAAGGTCATCCACCTCTTTTTCAAAAGGTGACCAAAGCGAAACTTCATGACCACAATTATATGCTGAAATTGCAAGTGCAGTTCCCCAACCGCCCGATCCTAAAACAGTAACCTTTGCCATACTACTTATCCTTTCTGATAGCAAGTTTCTTTTCGGTGCCGTTTATTAGTCTTTTAATATTTTCACTATGTTTTAATATTACCAAAATTCCCATTAATGTCGCAAGTAGAGCTTGTGGCCAAAACAAAGCTATTGGGTTAGAAAAAACCATTGTGCAAACAACAACTGTAACAGCCGCAGCAATAGAACTGATTGATACAATTTTTGTAAGCCATACTCCCAAAGCAAAAACAGCAAGACCAATTAAAATTGCCGGCCAGCAGCAAACTACAAAAATACCAACACTTGTAGCAATACCTTTGCCGCCTTTAAACTGAAAGAAAACTGGAAAAACATGACCTAACATACAAGCAAGACCACAAATAAAAGCGCCATATATCGCCCATTCATCATCGATTTTGTTAGCAAAAACAAGCTTACCAATTAAACAAGCAACAAAGCCTTTTAGCACATCACCTAAAAAAGTGAGCGCACCTAGCTTAAATCCTCCTGTTCGCATAACATTTGTTGTACCTGCATTACCGCTACCCATTTCGCGAACATCTTTTTTTAAAAACAATTTTGAAAGAATTATAGCAAAACTGATACTACCTAATATATATGCTAATATTACAGATAAAGCTGCATAAATCATTTTGCG
The DNA here is from genome assembly GCA_045646305.1 of Acutalibacteraceae bacterium. Lineage (GTDB taxonomy): Bacteria > Bacillota > Clostridia > Oscillospirales > Acutalibacteraceae > UBA737. Next base: position 3,205 of record JAZRKK010000018.1, on the reverse strand, counting down.
TTTTTATCTCCTCTCTCACGGATAACAAACCTTACCGGTGTACCCTCAAGACCAAAAGTTGAACGTATCTGATTTTCAAGATAACGCTGATATGAAAAATGGAACAATTCAGCATTATTACAAAAACAAACAAATGTTGGTGGACATGTAGATGCCTGTGTCATATAGTAAATCTTAAGTCTCTTACCTTTATCTGATGGAGGTTGAACTCTGGCAGTTGCATCTGCCAAAATGTCATTAAGCTTACCAGTCGAAATACGCATAGTATTTTGAGTACGAACATAGTTGATAAGTTCAAAAAGTCTATCTAAACGCTGACCGGTCTTTGCAGATATAAATATAATAGGAGCATAAGGCATAAAGCTAAAATCAATCATCAACTTTTTGCGATAATTATCCATTGTTTGACCATCTTTTTCAACAATGTCCCATTTATTAACAGCGATTATACATGCCTTACCTTCTTCAAGAGCAAGACCAGCAACCTTTGAATCTTGTTCAGTAAAACCATCTTTACCATCAATCATAATAACGCAAACATCAGAGCGTTCGATTGCCATTTTAGCGCGAATAACACTGTATTTTTCAATTTTATCTTCAACTCTACTATTACGGCGAAGACCAGCAGTATCAATAAAATTAAATTTACCAAATTTATTTTCTACCAATGAGTCAATTGCATCACGAGTTGTGCCAGCGATATCTGAAACAATAACTCGATCCTCACCGGTAATTTTATTAACAAGCGAACTTTTACCAGCGTTTGGCTTACCGATAATCGCAACATTAATTATATCTTCATCCTCAATTTCTTCAGTATCTGGCAAAAAGTCATAAGCCGCATCAAGTAAATCGCCTGTACCATGACCATGTACCGAAGATACTGCAATTGGATCACCAAGACCAAGATTATAAAATTCGTAAAACTCGGGTGGAACATCACCGATTTTATCGCACTTATTTACGCATAAAACTATCGGCTTACCACTTTTAAGTAACATCGAAGCTATTTCACTATCAGTAGCAGTAACACCTGTTTGCATATCACAAACCATAATAATTACATTGGCTGTATCAATAGCAAGTTGTGCTTGAGAGCGCATACCTGACAAAATAATATCGTTGGTCTTTGGCTCAATACCACCAGTGTCAACAAGCATTACCTTTTTACCACGCCACTCCGTATCTCCGTATATACGGTCACGAGTAACACCGGGAGTATCATCTACAATTGAAAGACGCTTACCAATAAGTTTATTAAATAATGTAGACTTACCAACATTTGGTCTACCTACAACTGCAATAATCGGTTTTGCCATAACTAACCCTCCTAATCACCTAAAATTGCATCTGTTAATGAATATCCATCATTATCAACAATCTCAATTTTTACATTTAATTTTTGCGATAATTCATCAACTGTTACGCTATCAAGGAACATATCACCCTCCGCACGTAACATACATGATGGTATAAGTAAAGTATCGCCAAAATTTTTATCTTTTAACTGATTATAAATATCTGTTGCTGTTATCAATCCTGCAACAGTAATTTTCTCTCCAAAAAACTCATTTTTTATAGCATAAACATCGCATTCTAAGCCGTTTGCCTTTTTTGAACACATATCTGCTATATCACGAATTAATGGATATGCAGCAACACCTGTTACCATTGTTATATGTCTTTTTATATCACAAATACTCTTTTGTTCCAATGCATCCATTACCTCGGATTTAAGCAACGCCCAAAGTCCAACTCCGTTTTCGAGTTGTAAAAAATCCCCGTAAAATTCAGCAGATGGAATTTCACGTTGTGACAACAAATAAAACTCATCCGAACCATAAATACGCCTATCACCATATTTTTCAATAGCCTTTTGCGCATACTCATCAATAATATCAAGTACTTGAGCTGCTGTTTCTTTATTAAAGGGTTTGAGTTGTGCTAAACCTTCTCGGTGATCTGAAAGGCCAACTGGTACCGCAGCAATACATTCCATATTCTCTAAATTTAACAAATCATTAAGGCTACGACTAAGTTCTTCACCATCATTATATCCAGGACAAAGAACCAATTGACTGTTCATTTTAATTCCCGCGTCATTAAAGCGATGCATAATATCTAATACTTTACCTGCATTTTTATTAGCCATCATTTTGACGCGCAATTCAGGATTAGTAGTATGAACAGAAATGTTTATTGGACTAATATGCATTTTAATAATGCGATCAATTTCATGTTCAGTAATATTTGTAAGTGTAATATAATTTCCAAACAAGAATGAAAGACGCGAGTCGTCATCTTTAAAATAAAGACTTTCACGAAGTCCTTTTGGCAACTGATCAATAAAACAAAATACACACTTGTTTTTACAAGAGCGCTTTTCATCCATTAAATAGGTATCAAAAATAAGTCCAAGCTCTTGAAACTCATCTTTTTTAATTTTTATTTTTTTAATCTTGCCTTTTGAATTTATAATTTCTGCAATTATTTTTTTATCATTTTGATAAAAGCGGTAATCAAGCACATCCATTATAATATTACCATTAATTGATACCAAAGTATCACCAGCTTTAATACGCGCTTTAGAAGCAGCGCTACCTTTTTCTACATCTTTAATAATAACGGACATACATTCACCACCTTAATATAATATTATATATTATTTCCTTGCAAAAAACAAGAGGAGGATTGCTCCTCCTCTTATAATTAAATTATTCTGCGATATCTACAACCTGACGGCCGTTATATTTGCCACATGCAGGGCAAATTCTGTGGGGACGCTTATATTCACCACAATCAGAACATCTTACCAATGTAGGAGCGGTAAGCTTCCATAAGTTGTTTCTTCTCTTGTCTCTTCTTGCTTTAGAGGTTTTTCTCTTCGGTACTGCCATTTTCAGCACCTCCTTAACTAAATGATTATTAAATTAATTATCAAGTAATTCCATAAGCTTGGCAAGTCTTGGGTCAACTTCCTTAGTAGAACAACCACACTCACCATCGTTTAGGTTTTTGCCACATTTAAAACAAATACCTTTGCAATTTTCATTACATAAGTGTTTGCTTGGCGAATCTAAAATGACTTCAGAAGACACAAACTCGGCCACATCTAATTTCATATCCGGCACCGTGATAATTGTGTCACTTTCCTGTCTCTCTATAGCAGTGGCAAGCAATTTATCAATAATGACGGTATGGTTGT
>JAZRKK010000017.1:0-11124 GCA_045646305.1 Acutalibacteraceae bacterium | reverse complement strand
GTGGGAGCATAGCTCAGCTGGGAGAGCATCTGCCTTACAAGCAGAGGGTCACAGGTTCGAGCCCTGTTGTTCCCACCACTTGGCCTGGTAGTTCAGTTGGTTAGAACGCTAGCCTGTCACGCTAGAGGTCGTGGGTTCGAGCCCCATCCAGGTCGCCATTTGCCTCTGTAGCTCAGTCGGTAGAGCAGGGGACTGAAAATCCCCGTGTCGTTGGTTCGATTCCGACCGGAGGCACCATCATTATGCGGATTTAGCTCATCTGGTAGAGCGCCACCTTGCCAAGGTGGAGGTAGCGAGTTCGAGCCTCGTAATCCGCTCCATAGGGGCGCTTCGATGTAAGCGCCCTTTATTTAACCCCAAAGGTCACAACGACACAAAACTTAATATGGCACCATGGCCAAGCGGTAAGGCAGAAGCCTGCAAAGCTTTTATTCCCCAGTTCGATTCTGGGTGGTGCCTCCAAAAAAACTCCTTGAGATTTCTCAAGGAGTTTTTTAGTTATATTCGCCTTTGGCGAGTGATATTGCTTCGCAGTGATATTTAGGCTACGCCTAAGTGATATTGCCCTTCGGGCAGTTAGTGGCGAATATAATATCACTTTTGCCAAAGGCAAAAATATCACTATGCCGCAAGGCATAATATCACTCTGTGCGTAGCACAGAATATCACTCACAACGCTCCGCATTGATTTATTACCGCTTTTGTGCTATAAGAAAAAGCCGTGAAATTCACGGCTCTATTTTTGTATATTAGGATTATTTGTTCTTTCTAAAAGGTAATCGACTGAAACATTAAGGTAGTCAGCAATTTTTATGAGTTCATTTATACCGGGCTCACGGTCGCCGGTTTCGTAACGGCTAATAGTATTTTGATTAGTGTTTAAGTCCATAGCCATTTTGAGTTGAGAAATGCCCTTGGATTTTCTGAGTTCTTTCAATCTCATAAAATCACCCCTTGACAATATTATCCCATATTGGTATAATAAAAATATCCCGATATGGTATATTATTTAAGGAGTGTTAAAAATGGAAGAATTTAAAACATGTGCAAAATGTGGGCAAAATGTAAATGTTGGGGCTCAAAGTTGTCCTCATTGTGGTTCTTTTGCTTTTCATACTGAAGACGGTATGGAGGGTGGCGGAGCAGAATTATTGCAAATGTTAATGTTTAAGAATCCTAAAGTGTTTTGGATAGTTGCTATCATTTTAGGGATAATTGTATTCGGTGGAGCAATTTATTTCTATTCAATGTTTACTCCGTAAATAAAATCAGGTTTTTAGACCGGTTCCATTTTGAGTGTCGGTCCCAAAAAATCCTGAATGCGAAAGCGTTCAGGATTTTCACTTTTTACCTCTTACTTTTTCACTCTTACCTAAATTCGCATTCAGGATTTTTGGGAAGTAATATGTAATAGGTAATAAGTATTGCGACTTCGTAGTTTTTATGCTATACTACACATAGGCGGTGATGATATTGGAGCAAAAGGAAATTTGGGTTAAATCTTCTATTGATGGAACAATGCAACCATCTTTGTTTTATAAAACAAACGCTTCGGGCAAGCGCCCTTTATTAGTAGGTTTACATACATGGAGTTTTGATAGATTTAATCAAATAGATAATATGTTACCGGTAGCAGAAAAGTACAAATTTAATTTGCTTTTGCCAGAGTTTCGTGGTAGCAACTTAAAAAGCAATCCAAACTGCACATTTGCCTGTGGATCTCAACATGCTAAGCAAGACATCAAGGATGCCATCGACCATCTTGTAGAAAATGAAGAAATTGACAAAGAAAATATTTTCTTGTTAGGTCTAAGCGGAGGAGGACATATGGCTTTGCTTATGGCGGGTATGTGTCCGGAATATTTTAAGGCTATTGGAGCTTACGTGCCAATAACTAATCTAGTTGATTGGATTGAGGAAAATCCCAACTATGCTCCTCACGTATTGGCTTGTTGCAAAAACAACACTGATGAAATGCTTAATCGTTCACCAATATCATATTTGGATAACATTGCAAAATCAAATTTGAAAATTTTTCACGGCAAAAAGGATTCTGTTGTTCCTGTGTCACATAGTATCAAGCTTTATAATGCTTTGATAAAAAAATATCCAGATGCTTCGGCTTACCTTGATGTTTTTGATGGTGGTCACGAAATTGATATGGAAACTGCAATGTATTGGATTATGTCGCAATACCAAAAGACGAAAAAAACGCAAGTAACAAGATAAGAAAACAAATAATAAATTACATATATCTACGGAGGAATCAACATGGTCAAACATATAATTTTATGGAAATTAAAACAAGAGAATAATAATGATACCGTTAAAAAAGGTATAAAAGAAAACCTTGAGGCTCTTATGGGTAAAATTCCGGGACTTGTTGAAATCAGCGTACAAACCAGCGCTTTAGCATCATCAAACGCTGATGTTATGTTATACTCGGTATTTGACAATGAAAATGCACTAAAAGGTTATGCTGTTCATCCTGACCATGTCTTTGTTGCCGATACTTTTGTGCGACCATATACCGAAACGAGAATGTGTTTAGATTTTGAAATCTAAAATTTTGGTAAAGGATCAATAAAAATGAAAAATCCAAATTCTTTAGATACCATTTGCGCATCTTTGACTTTTGCTATGGGAATTGACGCTCCTGAATTTGCGGCAGAGCCAAATGTTGATTTGTGTGACTTTATTGTAAAGGCGTTTGATGGTAAAAAAGCAGACAGAGTATTTATGTATAATCCTGATGCCATTGCGCAGTGGATTTACGAAAAATACAGCGATATGTTTTCCGAAGCGAAAATGCGAACCGATATAGAGGTGCCACTTTGCGTAGTGATGCCATCGGTAACGCCTGTGTGTTTTGGTACGATGTATACCGGCGCTCAACCCGATGTTCACGGAATTAAGGCGTATGTTAAACCAGTTATAAAAATTGACACAATTTTTGATGCTTTGGTTCGTAGTGGTAAAAAAGCTGCTATTGTTTCTACAAGCGGTGATAGTATGTCGCATATTTATTTAGAGCGCGATATCGATTATTACATATATGATACTATTGAACAAGTGAATGCAAAAGCTGCCAAGTTGATAGTGGAAGACAAATATGATTTTATCGCTGTGTATAATGGCAATTATGATTCATATATGCACAGATACGCTCCGGAAAGTGTTGAGGCGTTGGGCGAACTACGCACAAATGTTAGAACATTTGGTATGTTTTGCGAATTGATAGATGCCAATTGGAAATCACATAATAGTTTAGTTGGTTTTGCGATGGACCACGGTTGTCACGAAATTGATGGTGGTTGCGGTTCGCACGGATTAGATATGGAAGAAGATTTAAACGTTGTTCATTTGTATAAAGCGATTAAGGCAGCCAAATAAATTAAATATTTTTAAATTTCATCCTTTCGGGTAATACTAACCCCGAAAGGATGTGTTTTTTTGGTAGAACAAGATACAATTAAATTGTTGCGAGAATGCGATGCAGGAGTAAAAATGGGCGTTGCATCAATTCACGACGTTTACGAGCATATAAATTCTCAAAAAATGCGAGAAATACTTAATGCTATTAAGGATGAACACGATGAGCTTGATAAAGAATTGCAAGAAATGTTAGGCAAATATCATGATGAGGGTAAAAATCCAAATCCAATAGCAAAAGGTATGTCATGGATTAAAACCAACATTAAACTTGGTGTGGATGATTCGGACAAAACAATAGCTGACCTTATGACGGATGGATGTGATATGGGCGTTAAGTCGCTTAATAAATATCTCAATCAATACAAAGCTGCAGACGAAAAATCAAAAGATATTTGTAAACGACTTATAAAGTTAGAAGAAAAATTACGAACTCAAATGCAGGAATATTTGTAAAATAAAAATGTATCAACCATATAGGTTGATACATTTTATCATTTTTGTTTGTAAATTATTTTTCCGACCTCTGGCATAGCGGGTATAATATCTTCTACTAAAACTGAAATTGGACCGCTAGCCCAAGGATGACAAAGGCTTGTGTTCCATTTTTGGTCCTTGCCCCACGCTTCGAAACAGGTGGTTGCGCCCTCGCGAACCATGTTGTACCAAGAGTGTTCGCTTTCATTTATGATAAGGTTGTACGCATCTTGATGTTTGCCCATGCGACATAGTGCTTTTAACACAAAATAAGCAAAATAAACGCCACAACAAAGACCTTTTTGCATTATGAACTCTGCGATTTTATCGCTTTTATCTGGTGTTGTTATACCGTAAAATGCTGGAATTACATTTGAATGTAATGAACTATGTGTGCCGTAAGGCCTGTCGGTATAAAGTCCGGTTTCTTTATTGTAGAAAATGGTGTTATAGGTTTCGATAAGTTTTTGACTTTGATTTATTCTATCGATACCTAAAATTTCCGCTATTTGTTCGGTTTGCATTATGCAACCTATGTAAAAAGCGTTAAGCACATTATGAACACCAGGTTCTAATGGTTTTTCAAGTTTAAAATCATATCCATCTCGCAAATTGTCAGGCCAGTCAACCAAATTCCACTTGTCATTTACAGTTTCGAGCAGTCCATTAGAATTTTCAAACTGTGAAAAATGTTTGATGATACCATCGCAAACATCATAACATTTTTTAAGATATTCTTTATCTTTAAAATGATTATAATGTCTAAGCGCTAAAATTGGAAACTGTAAAGAGTAGTCGGCGATTTCTTGCATATAGTTACCTGGTGTTACCGCAAGTAAACCCTTACAAGCGGCGGCAGATTGCATTTGATTGTCGACTGCTTTTTCGAAAAGGGAATAGTCGCCTGTAACGGTTATATGCGATGCGCTGCTTATAGTAAGGTCGCCGGCGTACTGCCCTTTTTCACGAGTAGGGCAGTCAACGAAAACCTCGCCTGCGCCGTACTTGATTCCGTTTTTGCAAATATTCCAAACTGATTTTAATATTTCGTTATTTGTTTCCAATGTGCAATACTCATCATCAAATGGATAGTGTTGTACCATAGCGCAAATCGATGTGATTTTTACATATTTGTCAGGAACAAGTGTTACATAACGGAAGGCTTTGTATTCGTACTGAGATAGAGCACTTTCGCCATTGTCTAAAGTCCAAAGCTCATCATAAAGGCAGTTTGCTCTTAAATTATATCGTACTTTAAAAGGATTATCATCAAGTTCTTCGCCACATAAGATGCGAACTTTGTTGCCAGATAAGCCTTGTGCTTTGATATTAAGTGTAGCAGTAACCTCTTGGCCAAAATCGTAAAAAAGAGCTCCGTTTTCTAACTGTTCGCAGTAAACAGGCTTGATAGGATAAACCTGTAAAGTTTTTACGCATTTTTCACTAAAGGTATAGTCAGTTTCTTTTTCGCAAACGTTTTGCCAATTTTGTGTTTTCCATCGGCTGTCAAAATTTTCAGCAAATGCAGTATCATATCCTATAATGTGCGTGATAGTATAAGCGCCGGATAAGGCGTATTGCCAACTGTTGTCGGTGGTTAAAATGCAATTTTCGTTGTTATGAATTTCTGCTATAAGTCCCATACGCCTGTCGGCACTGTTATATACACGATTAACAAGGCCTTGATAATAAACATCAACAAAAATTTCGTTTTCGCCTACGTTTAAAAAATCGGTTATGTCAATTTCATTCCAGTAGTAACAAAAATGATAACCTTGCGCTACGCCTTGAGCTACATATTTACCGTTTATGTAAAGTTTGTAGTAGTCATCGGCTGTAATACGAATACTGTAAGAGCCAACCTTTTCCTTCAAAGAAAAGGTTTTTTTAGTTAGCATGTGAAGGTTTTTAAAATTTTCGGGAAGCTCGGGTTTTATAGCGCATTTTTCTTTACTGAGTAGATTTATGGGCTGTTCGTGTTGAAACTCAACAGGACAAATCCATTTTGCATGTTTGAAAATATTATTTTTCATCTTTGAAAACCTTTTTTACAGCTTCTAAATATCCGTAACCATACACATTATCGGGTAGCAAATAACTTGTTTCGGTCCATTCGTTCCAGCTATTAATGGTTACGAGCGAAACACCTGTTTTGTCGGCAAAGTCTTTTGCTTCACGTAATGCTTTTTCAAAATTTTCAGGAGTGTTGTTTTTGCAAATTCCCCAACTGAAATCTTTAAATCTAGGGTTGTTGTCCCAACCGATTGAAACGTGTGGGAAATACGGAATATCGTAACTTTTAGCTACTGTTTCCCACTCTTTTTTAACGTCAGGTAAAAGATCAAGATATTCGTTATCTATATGTGTAAAGTGAGCAAACTGGTAGTGAGTGAGCGATTGGAATCCTAGTTGTGAAATAAGCTCGTTAGTGGTTTCAATAGTGCCACCATCAACACCAGAAAAATTCTCGCTTTTTCCATTCCAACGTACAAACTGAAAATGCACACCATCAAGACCAGAGGCTTTTGCTTCGTTGTCGAGCCATTCCATAGCCTCACGAGTTTTTTCAAGACTTCCAAAACCTTTTACAAAGTTTTTGAGCGCATATATGCTGATAACAGGCTTGTTATCGATTTTGTAGTAATTTTCACAATGGAAATATTGATTAATCCAGCGGCGACCGATTTTGTAAAATTGGTCCATAGTTACATCGGCGCGCCAAATAATTTCATTGACTTTACCAGCGCTGCGGCGGTCCCAAGTGTAGTTTGCATCGTGGTTTGCCCACATGATATAAAACTTCATATCTTTGCAGTTAGATGCCTTTAGGAAACCATCATTTAGACAGTTTTCAAGGAAAGGGCGATCATCATACCAGTACCAGTCATAAATAAATACGTTTACGCCATGATCAAGCGCCATATTTATTTGCTGTTCCATAACTTTAGGGTCAGCTTCGTTTTGAAAACCTAAAAGTGGTTTGCGATCCCATACATAACCGTTTTCTTTAACTTCGCCATACGCATCGCGAACAGTTTGCCATTCGCCAATGCCTTCATTCCAAAATATTTTAGTACGTGGTTCATCGCCTGTGTATGCAGGCCAAATATAAGCTGCTATATCATATTTTTGCATAAAAACACCTCGTTTGTAATTGTTGGAAAAATCACTGCTTTTATATTATTACATTATAAAGATAAAATCAAGTGATTTAGCATATTTTGTTTGTCAAAAAAGTGAAAATTATAACATTTATATTTAAATAAATTTGTTATTAAAACCTAGTGATTTATTGACTATTGAATAATGGCATGATATAATCAATATGAATAATAAATCCCAAATGCAATTTGCGAATTTTGGGAATATTCTCCAAAAACAAAAACGAAAGAGGAGTTATTATGGACGAAAAGAAAAAAATATTTAAACAAACAAAAAAAGCATACAAAAAAGCAAAACGTAAAGCTTTAGGGTTGTGGAAAACGTTTGCTGTTATTTGTTTGGTGCTTACTATTATTTTGACACCTGTAAATTTTGTTTTGGGTATGTTTGACAATACTGTCGCAGCATTTTTTGGCGGCACATTTTGGGAAGTAGAAAACGAAGATAAAGATGCTCAGTATTTTGAAAGCGATTTCACTTCTGATGAGGAAATGTATAAATACGGCGATGAAATATGTTATCAAGTAGAAGCCGAGGGTGCGGCATTGCTTGTTAATAATGATAACGCATTGCCTCTTTCAGAGGGTGCAAAAGTTAGCACACTATCTTCAAGTTCTGTAAACTTGGTCTATGGTGGCACAGGTTCAGGTAATGTAGATGCTTCTAAAGCAGATGATTTGAAAACTGCACTTGAGAAATCTGGTCTTAAAGTAAATAAAACACTTTGGGATTTTTATAAAACAGGTGCGGGTGCCGCTTACGACCGTAGTGCTTCGGCAGGTGAAAGTGCTGCTTTGGCAGGACAAGCATCTATTGCTGAGGTTCCTATGGATGTTTATACTGATGACGTAAAAAAATCCATTGCTGAATATGGCGATGCAGCTATAATTACTATTTCTCGTGTTGGTGGCGAGGGATATGACCTTGCATTTAAAGAGTACAACTATTTAGCGCTTGATGAAAATGAAAAAGCATTGCTTAAATATGCTACCGATCTTAAAGCAGAAGGCAAAATCAAGAAAATAATAGTTCTTATAAATTCATCAAATGCATTACAGGTAGATTTTTTGAAAGACAGCGCTTATTCGATAGATGCTTGTCTTTGGATAGGTGGTGTTGGTATCAGCGGCACTAACGCTGTTACCGATATTATAGCAGGTAAGGTTAATCCATCTGGTAGCCTTGTAGACACATATTGTTATGACAACTATTCTTCACCTGCTATGCAAAACTTTATTCCTACCACTTATGAAGGTTTTGATGGCACAAATATTCCTAAAAACGCAAGTACTTATATGATTTACCAAGAGGGTATATATGTAGGCTATAAATATTACGAAACACATTATGAAGATTTCGTTATGGGAAGCGGCAATGCTGGTGATTATAAATATGGTGAAAAGGTTGCATTCCCATTTGGTTATGGTTTAAGTTATACAGAATTTGATTATTCAAATATGAGTGTTAAATATAATGCTGAAACCGACCAATTTGAAGTTAGTGTTAATGTAACTAATATAGGTGACATAGCAGGTAAAGAAACTGTTCAAATTTATACACAGTCTCCATATACCGATTATGATAAAGAAAACAAGGTAGAAAAAGCATCTGTTGCTCTTTGCGGATTTGCAAAGACCAAAGTTTTAGAACCGGGACATAGTGAAATTGTTACAGTTTATGTCGATAAGCGTGACCTTGCTTCTTATGATGCTTATGGTGCAAAGACTTATATTTTAGATGCAGGTGATTATTATCTTACAGCTGCTACCGATGCGCACAACGCGGTAAACAACGTTCTTGCAGCAAAGGGATACACCGTAGAAAACACAAATGGCAAGATGGATGCTGATGGCAATTCGGCACTAGCTTTCAAATGGACACAAGAAGCATTTGATGCTGAAAGCTATGCGAAATCTTTAAACGGAACCGAGATTACAAACCAGCTATCAAACGCTGACCTTAATCTTTACGAAGGTAACGATGATCAAATCACATACCTTTCTCGTTCTGATTGGCAAGGTACATGGCCTACCGAAATATACAAAATTGCTCTTACAAAACAAATGATAGCTGAGCTTCAAGATGTTCAGTACAACGCCGATAACTATGATAAGGTTGATATGCCAACACTTGGCGCTGATAATGGACTTACCCTTTATGATATGATAGGTAAAGATTTTGATGATCCCGACTGGGATAAGTTGCTTGATCAATTAACATTTGATGAAATGGTATCTATGATTGGTGACTCATTCCACTGGAGAATGCCTGCTGAATCTGTAAATGCGCCAGGTACTCGTGATGAAAATGGACCACAAGGTCTTACCGCTGCAATCTTTGGTTCAGGCCTTGGTGATATAGAGCCTACCGCATTTACATCAGAAGATGTAATGGCAGCAACATTTAATGTTGAACTTATGTATGAGGTTGGTAAAGTAATAGGTAATAACTGTTTAGCTGCGGATGTTGTATCGCTTTATGGTCCTGGTAGCAACACACATCGTACACCATACGGCGGAAGAAACTTTGAATACTATTCAGAAGATGGTTTCTTAGCAGGTGAAATTGGTGGAGCAGAAATTAAGGCAATTCAAGATAAAGGCGTTGATGTTGTAATTAAGCACTTCGCACTCAACGATTGTGAGCAAGAGCGTCTTGGCCAAGCAGCTTGGGTAGGCGAACAAGCAGCGCGTGAAATTTATCTTAAAGCATTCCAAAAACCACTTGAAGAATCGGGCGCTAACGGTGTTATGACTGCGTATACTCGTTGGGGTACAAGATGGTCAGGTGCTAACACTAACTTAGTTAAAGGTGTATTAAATGGTGAATGGGCATGTAACGGTCTTCAAATCACTGATAACGTATTATCAACAATGGTAAATGGTATTGATGGTGTAATGGGTGGAACAACAACTTATGACTCAATGTTAACATTCTACATTACTGCTGATAATGCATTAGGTGGATATGAAAATGATCCAGTTGCAGTAACTGCAATGAGAGAAGCTTGCCACCACAACTTATATGCTATTGCAAATTCATGTGGTATGAATGGTGTAGGTCCTAATACAACAATCAAATTAGTTGTTCCAGGAATCATTTCTACAGCTAAGATGGCTTCTACAGTAGGTATTGTAGGATTCGTTGCTGGATTAGCAATGTGGATTTTCAAAAGTAGTAAATTTAGAAAAACAGAAGAATATACAAGCTATAAAGCTTATAAAAAACAATTAAAAGCAAAGTAGGGATAAAATGAGTAATACAGAAACAAAAACTGTTGAACAATTAAATAGAGCCAAGTTATATCAATTGGCTCTTTTCCCTATGAATAATGGGGCAACAAACGTTTACTACATTCTAATTTTATCTTATATTGCAACTTTCGGTTCTACTGTACTTGCGATTGGAACAGTATTCGCGTCATTTATGGTTACGGGAATGCGTGTGTTCGATGCAATTACCGACCCAATTATTGGTGCATTAATGGATAGAACTGATGGTAAGTTTGGTAAATTTAGACCATTTATGGTTATTGGAAATGCTATTATGGCAATTTCAATGTTTGTTTTATATATTTTAACACCTATGATTCCTGCAACAATGCAATGGTTACGCTATGTTGCGTTTATAGGATTATATGCAGTTTGGGTAATTGGATATACATTCCAAACTTCAGTTACACGTTCTGCACAATCGGTATTAACTAATGATCCAAATCAAAGACCAATGTTTACAATTTTTAATACTGTTGGTTCAATGGCTGGAATGGGATTAATGCAAGCTTTAGCAGCATTTATTCAGGCAAATGTAGCTGACTACAATTCACCTGACTTCTATTCGTTTATTGCACCAATTGGTATTGTTGTATCGATTATCTTAACTATTTTAGCAATTATTGGTATCTGGGAAAAAGATAATTCTAAATACTTCGGTCTTGGTGGAGGACAACAAGAAAATACAAAAGTAAGTGAATATATTGAAATTGTGAAAGCAAACAAACCGCTTCAACGTTTAATGGTTGCAGGTGGTGGATGTAAACTTGCTTTATCAATT
>JAZRKK010000016.1:0-8087 GCA_045646305.1 Acutalibacteraceae bacterium | reverse complement strand
TATAACATTACTTTTATTATTTGTTCGTATATTTCTATCATTACAAAAACAGACAATATTCCAAGCACACACCCGTTATATGCCGCTTTGTTTTTAATTAAATTAAATCGTTTACCCGTTACTAGTAAAAGCAGCGGCGCTAACAACGGTATAATATATCTTGGTTGACAGCCTTTAACCGTTTCTGCCGCCACAGGCGTATAACTTATATAAAGTGCAGTCGCAATAAGTATAGCCATACCAACAAAAAGCAAAACCGATAAACCTTTCATATAAAGCGGTATTTTAAACGACACTTTATCATTTGCATCTGTAATCGCTACTACAAACAACAATATCGCAAACACTTTCCAATAATCACCTATTCCCAAATATGCAAAATTGGAAATATATTCTTTCATAGAACCAAAAGAAAGATATTTTGCTAAAAATCTAAATAAAATTTTCGCATAATCCATAGGTGCTGATAAAATTCCAGACAACTGAGCCGATGGATTAACATCGCCACCACGTGTATCGCCTGTTCCTCCGATAGAAGCCATAGACCTTATAGCAAAAAGTGCAACTACAAATGCAAAAACAGCAATCAAGATAAAATAATATCTCTTTTTCTCTTTTGGTGTTTTCCAATTTTTGCGCATAAACAATGTCATTCCCATAAGAACAACATACACAAGTTTGGGTAGCGAACCTATAGCAAACGCCAACGCCATTATTATAGCATCGCCGATCGAAATAGGCTCATCAGGCTCTTGCAACGCGCTTACAAAATACGCTGTTCCAAGTATTGTAAATGCTGTAACACACCAGTCGTAAGCATAGTTAGTAGCTAAATACAAGTTAGTTGGAAGTAAGCATATAACCGCCAAAATCATTTTGCCACTCTTTATTTTTTTGATTGCAAAATAACAAGCAAGTGAATAAACAATAAGATATGCAAATCTTCCGAAATTGTATTTAAACTCAAAGTCCGCACCAAAGAAACGAGCTATCGCTATGAATATTCCTGCAGGAAGATGTGAAAACGAAGAACTTGTTGCTTGGGTTTGTCCTATCAAAGTATTGTCAGCTTGGTTAAGATATTCAATATCTTTTTCGTAACTTTCAACAGAAAATCCTTGTAAAAACATACTTTGATCTAAATAATGATCAACATTGTAATCAGCCGCTGTGATATACGCTGTATCCAAATATGAAGCTTGTATTGCCCATGGATGATGTGAATCTAAATCCCATGCGATATGTTTTACAGGAGAACCAAACAACATAACTGCGCCCAAAACCAAAGTGATTGGTAAAAATAGGCTTTCAGGCTTTTGAGCAATATTTTTGCGCATATATACAAATATTGTTATAATCTCTACCGCACCGCATAAAAATACAGCTCTGTATTTGTTAAACTCACCTTGTGTAGCAAGACCAATAGTTAACTCAATTAAAACACCTATTAAAACAGCAACTATTGTGAAAACAACAAAAGTGGCAATTTCAAATTTGTTTTTCTTTATATTCTCGATTACTTTTTGCGCAAATTTTGTTTTGTCATCGATAATCCATACCAAAACAGCAATAATAACCGGGATTCCAATACCTTTTAAATAATCCAACAAAGTAAAACTTGGTTTAAATGGAATTTGTTCAGGATCTTGGCTATATAATTCTAAACTCTCAAAATAAATTCCGCTAACATCAAAATCAACACGTATGGAGTAATATTCGCCACCGGGAACATCAATTACCGCACTTTCTTTACCATCAAAAATAGTGTCTGCGTAACATCGTTCACTTGTGAAGACACCATCCTTAAATGCGGTAAATACTTCAAATGTAACCGTTTCGTTTTGTGGCGCTTCTATATCAATTTTTATAGTTTCAATTTTTTGACCTTTGCACAAAAATATTACCTGAGGATCAATACCATCTATTATTAATTTGCCTTCCTTGTCGCTATGACACCCGTACTCGCCGCTAATTTGGGAAACATTATACTGCTCAATCGGATTGCCAACAACACTTAAAACATTGCCAACATTTCTTGGCAAAAAGATTGAAACACATGTAATTAGGGTTACTAAAAAAACTATCGCAGTTATTATCACGCTATACTTTTTATTTTTTAACATATTATATCCCCTTAAACAAACAGACTTTATATTGTCTTAAATATTATTGCTCTTTTCGCTATTGGAATAAACCTTAGATATAATTTTTGCAATAAATCGTGGCCAGAATTTACAAAACATATCAAAATCTTCTTTTGAACGCTTACTGTCACCGATTATCTCAGAAGTTGTTGACTCTGCATGTATACGGTGGCACATAAGCGGATTTGTGTTGTAAACAAATGAGCCTTTTTTTCTAGACTGAATTTCCCATTGTTGCCAGTCTATGTTACTTAAATAATCATTAGTAAATGGCGCATCACCCGTTTTTCCTTTAACGTATGTAACCGCTGGACAACATATACAGTTACCAAGTGACAAAACCCTTCGTCTTATAAATCGACTTGTCCAAAAACATTTTAATTTTAGTGGCGAAAGCATAAGCTTTTTAATTTTTAAAATAGAGTTATCGTATACTTTTTCGCCATTTCTAAGTTCACCATAACCACAAAAGTAAAGAATAGGCTGCTTTGACTTATTTATAAAGTTAAGCATCTCTTTTGTGTAATTGGGTTCGTATATATCATCTTGATGCGCTATTGTTATTAGTGGGGTTTGTGCTTTTCCATAAGCAAAATTCCAGTCCCCACCTATACCTTTTTCGCCCTCGTTAATGTATAGTGGTATGTTGTACTTCTGGGCTACTGAACTTATATGGTCATTAGGAGTAGATGTAGCAATCAAAATATTGCTCTTTTCTGTTTGCGCAAGTAAAGACTTAACACATTGTTCAAGATATTCACTTGTCTTGTATGCGCAAAGCACATAAGTGTGATCACTAGCTAAATATTTCATTGCTCTTTCCCCTTACGTTTTAGATTTATTAATATCACTGTACCGCAACAAATTGCATGAACAATGTATGCCGCTACTACACTTAAACTTACACCGTCCATACCAAACAATTCGACAAATTTTTCGCACAAAGAAAACGAAACGATTAATGCCAATATACTTGACGCCATACATACTACAAGTTTTCTCATTATGATGAGCGAATTTGTACAAAGCCAACAAACAGAATACATAGCCGTACAGCCCATAATACCATACATCAAGTTGGTATAAGGTACAAAAGTTTGTCCAAACACCAAACCCACTGCAAACTTTCCAACCAACGCAACACCAACAAAAACCGCCATCGTTATTACTGCGACAATCAAAAAGTTCCTCAATAGCAGTTTTAAAAACTTTCTTGAGTCATTATTTGTATAATGTTTAGTTAGTTCTGTTGTCATAGGGTTGAAAATACTTGTCGCCAAAATTTGAACTATCATTATTGGTGTTGCTATTGTTCCGTAATAACCTAAAGCTTCCTGTCCCATTGATTTTTCAAGCATTTGCCTTGGAACAGTTGTTACCGCAACAAATGATGCAGATGACAAAACATTAGGCAAACAAAATAACAGTATCCGAGCTATTTTATTTTTATCGAATATTGGTTTTATTGATTCGAATGTTTTAGCACGAGGAATATCATATAAAACTACAACCATCATAGTTCCTATTGCCATAAGCAAAACAGCGATTAGCACATCATGCGTAATAGCAATCGCAACAGCAAATACCACTACCATTACAATCCCTCTAACCACAAGTGATGCGCAAACATAATCCATACGATAGTATTTTTGGTCGATCGCATGTAAAACGTCTGAAAAAGTTTCATTCAATTTAAAAATCATGTAAAGGAAAATACACAATACTGTTCTCGCGTCATATTGTAACACTATTGAATATCCTACACATAATATAACTGCTATAATTGCCGTTGTTATTCGTGTTCCGATATAATCGCCGGAAGAATACTCATTTTTTATATCAGATACTTGAAAAGTTCGCATATTGTAACACGAAACAGCAAAAAATATGTTGGTTACACTTATTGCAAGTTGTAAAAGTCCGCTATTGCTTACTGCCGTATCATCAGGCGAAAGATGAACAACTAATAGCGCCGAAGTTATCCATTGGCAAAAACAAAAAACAATTGTGCCGATAGTGTTATAAACGGCATTTTGTGAAACTGTTAGATTTTTGTTTTCCATCCATATCACCTCTTTGTTTATACTTTTTTATTTTATCACAACATTAAATCTTTTTCAATAGTCCAAACAAAAAAGAGCATTCGCGCTTTTCCAACAATATTCTTGCAAAAAAAAGCTTATTATGATATACTTTATTCGTGTAATAGTATATTATTTTCTATTGTTCGTGTAATAGTATATTATTTTCTATTGGGAGGTTTATTATGAGAGAATATGATAACGAAAGTTTGAAAAAGGTTCAGTCTGTATTGCTTGATATACTCAAAGAACTTCAACGAGTTTGCGATAAAAATGGAATAGAACTAGTTGCAGAGGGCGGAACCGCCATTGGCACTGTTCGCCACAAAGGCTTTATACCTTGGGATGACGATATTGATGTAGCTGTTATACGAGAAGATTATGATCGCCTTATGGAAATTTTGCCAAAAGAACTCGGCGAAAATTTCGGTACTGACAACTGGATTGACAACAAGGATTTCCCATCTCCGACAGCTTGTGTTTACGCTAAAAACACACTTATGGTATCGGAGCCGATGAAAAATTGTAAATACAAATACGGCATTTCTATCGGCATTTATCCGTACGATAACATTCCTGATGATGATAAAAAAGCAAAACGCCAAGTAAAAGAAAGTTGGTTTTGGATGCGACTTCATTGGCTTAAAGCCTTACCGTTTCCATATGTTCCTTATCGCGGAATTAAAAAAGTTGTTATCCATACTATCTGTGGCATTGCCCATGTTCTTTTGCTACCAGTTTCTAAGAAATGGCTTGTAAAAAAATGCGAAGACGTTTGCAGAAAATACCAAAACTCTGAGACAAAACGTGCAGCTATTCTTTCATACACATTTCCTTGGGATACTATAATAACAAAATCCGAAGCGTTCCCAACCGAAATTATGACTTTCGAAGATGCTCAAATAAAGATGTTTAAGTCTTGGCACGAATTGTTAACTCAAGAATATGGCGATTATATGCAACTTCCACCAAAAGAAAAAAGGAAAAATCACTTCCCTATTATTTTGAAATTTGCTGACGAGAAAGATTAAAGAGGTCGTTATATGTCTAAAACAAATCATAAATATTACGAACCCGAAATATTAAAAAAAGTTCAAGCGCACGAACTTTCTATCTTCAAGGATTTTATTGATATTTGCGAAAAAAACAATTTTACATATTTCGGAATAGCTGGTACTGGAATAGGCTCGCTTCGTCACGGAGGATTTATACCATGGGACGATGATATTGATGTTGGTATTTTAAGAGATGATTTCGAAAAACTTGTAAAAATAATAAAAAAAGATTATTCAGACAAATACATTGTTGTTAACGGAGATGAATTTGAGTCATATCCCCTTATGACAACTCGTATCACCTTGAAAGACTCTCTATTTATCGAAGAACCTCTTAAAAACATAAAATGCCCTCTCGGAATCTTTTTGGATGTTTATCCATTCGACAATGTTCCACAAGATGAAAAGCTAATGAAGAAACAGGGATTTACAGCTTGGCTTTTCAGTAAGTTGTTAATTTTGAAGCATATCCCTTTCCCTGTTTTGCCATTTAAAGGTTTTAAGTTAAAAATCGCTCACTTTATAACCGCTTGTGTATGGTTGTTTTTAAATGTGTTTTTTATTTCTCACAAATGGCTTTACAACAAATGTAAAAATACTTGCTGTAAATACAATGATGATCCAAATCCAGCAGCATTTTCATTTTTCTGCGGCACTAGAATTTATAACAACTTCTTCTTAGCCGAAGATTTGTTGCCACTGAAAAAACTTAAGTTTGAAGATATAGAAATAAACTTCCCTAACAACATCGAAAAAAGTTTAACCTATATTTATGGCGATTACATGAAACTTCCACCAGAGGAAAAGAGAAAAAATCACTATCCTCACACTTTAAAATTCCCACAAGAAAACAAAGAAGAGGTAGAAGCATGAAAGTTATAACATTTAAAGATATTTCTAAACAAAATATTTCTCCAAAGCTATGCTATGAATGGGCTAGTGAGATGATCCTTAACAAAAGCAATTCTCTTTTGCCACCTAAAATTAGCATGAAACCAGCAGATGGTATTTTTTGCAACGTTATGCCATCTATCGTAGGTGAAACAGGTGGCGTAAAAGTAGTTACTCGTTATCCAGAACGTATACCTGCTTTAGAAAGTCTTTTGACAATATACAATGTTGAATCTGGCGAAAATCTTGCTTTTATGGATGCAACATGGATAACCGCGATGCGCACAGGTGCAGTTGCCGCACATTCAATATTGCTTCTTGCTAAAAAGAACTTTTCTGTTATTGGTATGGTAGGTCTTGGTAATACCGCACGCGCAGCTTTGCTAGTACTTGCAGAAATGTGCCCAGAGAAAGAACTTACTATCAAACTTAAAAAATTCAACGATGAAGAAATATCATTTGCTAAGCGTTTTGAATCATATTCAAATCTTCATTTTTCTTTCGTTGAAACACCACAAGAAGTAGTAAAAGGATCAGATGTTATTATATCTGCTGCCACTTATATGCCTGAAGACTTTTGCGAAGACGACTGTTATGATCCTGGCGTTTTGGTTGTGCCAATTCATACTCTCGGCTTTACAAATTGCGATTTCTTTTTCGATAAAGTTTTTGCGGATGATTACGGTCATGTTTGTCATTTTAGAAACTTTGATAAATTTAAAAAATTTGCCGAAGTAACTGATATAGTAAACAATCGCGTTGCCGGTCGTGAAAACGATGAAGAAAGAATACTTGCTTACAATATAGGAATTTCTTTGCACGACATTAATTTTGCACGACATATTTACGAATTATTGAAGGATGATTCTTCACTTACCGACATCGAACTTGATGGTCCAACAGAAAAGTTTTGGATATAACAAAAAATGTAACACATAAGAGGCGCACTCCGTAAGGTAGTGCGCCTCCGTTATATTTGCTTCGCGAGATTTAAGGGCGAATATAATATCACTTAAACAGCAATTTTCAATATCACTTTTCCACAAGGCAAAATATCACTGTGAGACATGTCTCACAATATCACTCATTATATTATCTTTGGAATGGGTATTATTTCAAAGTATGTAACCCACTATGACACTTTCAGTTTGAAAATGTCAATTTTTATGTAAAAAGAAAAGCGGGAGACGCTTCGTAAAGAAGTATCTCCCAAATGTGTTCCTTTTTTATATTTATTTTCTTTTGTTTATGGACTCATTCATAATAGCATGGATGCTATCACCTAGTTCTACCGTGTGAGAATTATCGGATGTATCTATGACATCTAAAACATCAAAATAAATATCTGTTTTACGTCTCAAAAGGTTTTTAGGTATATCCTTAGTTCCCCATAGTGTACAAACAACTATTTTACATTGTGATTTAGTTGCCATTTTTAGCGCACCATTACGTATAGGAAGTAATTCGCCACTTTTGCTTACGTAACCTTCTGGAAAAACCGCTACCGAATTAGTTTTTTCTTTTAAAAGTTTGGTAGCATTTATTATCGTTTTTGCTGCTTCACGATTGTTTTCGCGATTTATGGGCAAGCCACTTAATTTATGTAACGCTTTATAAACGAAAGGAAATAAATCACGCACCTCACGTTTTGCAATAAAAGCAAGTCGTGAATCAGGAACAGCATAATAAATCACAGCAGGGTCAAGGTCGTGAATGTGATTACAAACAAGCAAATATGGTTCGTTTTGTGGTATTTTCTCAGTGCCTGTGATATGTACTTTTACCTTTAAAATCGGTAATGCCATTTGCAAAAAGCCCTTTACCAGGCTTCTGAAAAAATCGGTGTCATTAGCGGGTTTGTTTAAATCAACAAACAAAATATTTAACACTAAAATTATCACATGCAAAAGTACAAG
>JAZRKK010000015.1:0-8646 GCA_045646305.1 Acutalibacteraceae bacterium | reverse complement strand
ACTACACCATAGTTAAGGAAACTTGCATTTCTGCGTTCCATAACATCCTGGAATGTTGGATCAGTACCAGCGTTAACATCAGCTGACAGACATTTTGATTTGCGAATTGCTACTGTCTCATCACAGCCTTGCATTATGCATATATCATGCACAACGTGTGGTAAAAAGTCAGATTGCAAACCAGTATTACCCATAGAGCCGATTTCTTCTTTATCGGTAAGAATTGCAACAGCTGTTTTCTCAGGTGCTTCCACATCAAGAATTGCAGTAAGTGCTGGGTAAGCGCAAACACGGTCATCCTGACCATAAGCGCCAACAAGACTACGATCAAAACCAATGTCACAAGCTTTTGCTGCTGGAACAAGTTCAAGTTCAGCCGATAAGAAATCTTCTTCGGTGATATCATATTTTTCGTTGAGTATTTTAAGAATATTAAGTTTTACAAGTTCACTACCCTCATCACTCTTGAAAGGCATACTACCAATAAGAACATTAAGTTCTTCGCCACGAATACCATCAGAAAGAGTGCGTTTGTTCTGTTCACGAGCAAGGTGAGGAAGCAAATCATTGATTACAAATTTAGGATCAGCATCATCTTCACCTATATTAACTTCAACTACACTGCCATCTTTTTTAGCAAAAACACCATGAAGTGCAAGTGGTAAAGCTGTCCATTGATATTTCTTAATACCACCATAATAGTGGGTTTTAAAAAGTGCTAATTCAAGTTCTTCGTAAAGTGGATTTGGTTTAAGATCAAGGCGTGGTGAGTCAACGTGAGCCGCTGTGATATTAATACCATTATCAGCTGACTGCTTACCTATTACTGCAAAAGCAACAGTCTTACCACGATTGTTAAAATATACCTTGTCACCAGCATTATATTTTTTGCCGATTTCAAAAGGTACAAATCCTTTTTCTTCTGCCATAGCGATAGCAGTAGCCACTGCTTCACGCTCGGTTTTAGCAGCATCTAAATATGCCTTGTAGCCTTCGCAATAATTTTGCATATTGTCGATAGTTTGCTCATCAACCTTTAAAAGACCATTTTTCTTTTCGTAAAAAAGTTTTTCTTTTAGTTCTTTTATCTTATCAGACATTGTCATATTCCTCCAATAGTTTCATTATAAGTTTTTGTATTTTCAAATTGAAAACAGAAAGTTCACAATCATTATACACTATATTATTTGTCTTTTCTATATAAAAATCATCTGTCTTGCCTGCTTTTATTCTAAGCATTGCCGCTTCTTCATCTATGCCATCTCGCTCCATAATTCTTGCTTTACGGGTTTTTTCATCAGAAATAACAACAATAACCTCATTACAAAGATTATCTACACCACTTTCAAAAAGTGTAGGTGCATCAAGCAATACTTTTTCGCCTACAATTTCTTCCTCTACAAGTTTACTAATGTATGGGAAAATAGTCGTATTTAAAAGCTCAGTGTTTTCAGGAGTTGCGAATGCTTTTTGGGCTAATGCGGCGCGATTTAATGTTCCATCATCATTTAAAATATCATCGCCAAAAACAGCTACCACCGCATCAAGACCTTCACTGCCCTTTTGAACAGCATCTCGAGCTAGCTGGTCGCAATTAACAACCTTAAACCCCAAGTCTTGCGCCATAGTTGTAACACTGCTTTTACCAGCGCCAGTAGGACCTGTAAGACCAACTACAAAAGACATATTATCACTTCCTTATAGGACTATAACGTTAAAACCGCACGCGCGTATTAAACGATTATATACAGCAAGACCTACGCCCTCTTTGCTAGGCGCATGAATATAAACTTCTTTTACACCTAAATCATCTATATCACGCAAAACCGAAAACACATTTTGTGCCAAAGTGCTCTCATCACGTTTGCTACCATAAGAGATTTTAGGTACGTTTATATTGTAATATTCTTCTTCAAAACAAACGGCTGCAACAGATTGTTTTGAATTTACAAAACTGGCAAAGCAGTTACTGCATCCCTCTACCAAAAAAGATGTTGTTTTTGGCGCATAATGTTTATATTTCATACCGGGTGATGCCGCTTTTTCGCCCTCTTTTAATTTTTCGAGTACTGCATCATCAATTACTAAATCCGGTAAAATACTTTTCAATTGCTTTGGTGTTACAGCGCCTGGTCGTAAAAGGCGAGGCTTATCTGTTACAAGCGAAACAACCGTTGACTCTACGCCAACCGAACAATCATTACCTATTACTACCGCATCAATTTTTCCATCAAGATCATTAACTACATGATTGGCGGTTGTTGGACTTGGTCGCCCGGATGTATTAGCGCTTGGAGCCGCTAGTGGTAAACCACTTGTAGAAATAATATCACACATAGTCTTGTCTGATGGAAATCTTACAGCGACTGTTCCAAGTCCACCAGAAACACTATCTGCTATTTTTTTACCTTTAGGCAAAACCATTGTAAAAGGTCCCGGCCAAAAAGCCTTTGCGCATTTATATGCTGTATCAGGTATATTAGTTGCTATTTCGTTTAGCATATCTAAACTTGATATATGAACTATTAGCGGATTATCTTGGGGTCTGCCCTTTGCAATAAATACAGATTTTATAGCATCATCGCTATAAGCAGATGCCGCAAGTCCATATACCGTTTCGGTTGGAACAGCAACAATACCACCATTTTTAAGTATTTCAGATGCCTTTTTTACCGAGTTTTCATAATCACGGATGGCATCTAATTTTTTGGTTTCCATTTTAAGAGTTCTCCTGTGCTTTTAATGCCTCAGCACGATAGTAGGTTGTAAGTCCATCCACTATCTCATCAATATCACCATTTAAAATGCTATCAATTTTATATAGTGTCAAGCCTATACGATGATCAGTTACACGACCTTGTGGATAGTTGTAGGTACGAATTCTCTCACTACGATCACCTGTACCAACCTGTGCTTTACGGTCAGATGCCATTGCTGCATCTGCTTTTTCTTTTTCAGCATCATATAATCTAGCTCGAAGAACCTTTAAAGCCTTTTCTTTGTTTTTAAATTGGCTTCGTTCATCCTGACATTCAACAACAGTTCCTGTTGGTAAATGTGTTACACGAATTGCAGAAGATGTTTTGTTAATATGCTGACCACCTGCGCCCGAAGAACGGAATGTATCTATTTTTAGGTCAGCAGGGTTAAGATTAAATTCTACTTCATCAGCTTCAGGAAGCACAGCCACGGTTACCGTAGATGTGTGAATTCTACCCTGTGTTTCGGTATCTGGCACACGCTGAACACGATGAACGCCACTTTCGTATTTAAAGCGTGAATACGCGCCTGCACCCTCTATCATAAAACTAATTTCTTTGTATCCGCCAAGTTCAGTTTCATTGGCATTTGTAATATCTATATGCCAACGTTTGCTTTCAGCATACATTGAATACATTCTAAAAAGAGATGCCGCAAAAAGCGCTGCTTCTTCACCACCGGCACCACCACGAATTTCAACAATAACGTTTTTATCATCGTTAGGATCCTTCGGTAACAAAAGTATTTTAAGTTCATCAGCACTTGTTATAATTTTTTCTTTGGCTTCGCTTAATTCTTCTTCAACAAGGTCTTTAAAATCTTTATCAAGACCACCTGCTTCAAGCAATTCCAAAGCCTCTTTTTCGGCATTTACTGCTGCGCAATATTCACGATATTTTTCAACGATAGGAGTAAGTTCGCTATGCTCTTTCATAAGCTTGGTAAAGGTAGCGTTATCACTTGCAACCTCTGGGCGAGTAAGCTCTACACCAATTTGTTCATATCGGTTTTCTACCGCAGATAATTTTTCAAACATCAGTTATTCTCTCCACTTGTAGTAATTATCTTTTTAATGCTTTTTTCAACGGTCTTTCTTGGAAGCATTACTTCATGACCGCATCCGTTACAACAAATTTTAAAATCCATACCAACTCGTTTTACAGTAAAAACATTGCTGCCGCAAGGATGATTTTTTTTCATTTGTATCACATCGCCTACATTTATATTCATAACACTTCACCGCCTATTATATTTCTATCAAATTATTATACCCTAAATTATGGATAAAGGCAATATTTTTGTTGTGTTTTATACACTCTATTATAAGTAGAACGCAATTTTTTATCGGTAGAGCAGGTCAACACGTTTGTAGATTGCTTAAATACTACACACACATTATAATTGCCATATAGTTTTGCAAGGAGAAATATTATGAATTTTAAAATTGTTACCGATTCATCTTCGGATATGTCCTATCTTGATGCTGTGCCATTTGCTGTGGCGCCACTTAAAATTGTAACCGACCAAAAGGAATATACCGATGACAAAAATCTTGTTGTCAAAAATATGGTTGAAGACCTGTTGAAATACAATGGCAAATCATCTTCTTCCTGCCCAAATCCAGAAGAATGGTTGACTACATTCGGAGATGCTCAATACATTTTTGCAATAACAATAACCGGATCGCTTTCAGGTAGTTATAATGCTGCTTGTATTGCTAAGCAAATGTACGAAGAACAATACCCCGAACGTAAAGTTTATGTAATTAATTCGCTTTCAACCGGTCCTGAAATGAAACTCATTATTGAAAAGATTAAAGAGCTTATTTTAATGGATACATCTTTTGAAAATATATGCCAAGCAATAGATACATACACTCAAAACACAGGACTAATTTTTATGTTGGAATCTATGAAAAACCTTGCCAACAATGGCAGAGTAAGTCATCTGTCGGCAAAAGCGGCTGGAATTTTAGGTATTAGAGTAGTCGGTAAAGCGAGTGATAAAGGCGACCTACAACCACTTGATAAATGTCGTGGAGAAGAAAAAACAAAAACATCAATAATAAACCATTTAATAAAAGAAGGCTATCGTGGCGGCAAGTTGCGTATTGCGCATTGCTTAAATCCACAATTTGCAAACATCATAAAAACTGAAATCAAAAAAGATTTTACTAATCCTGATATCGAGATTTATGAATGTGGAGGTTTATGTAGCTTTTATGCCGAAAAAGGCGGAGTGCTTATAGGATTTGAAAAACAATAAAATAAAAACGGATGTGGAATTTCCACATCCGTTTTTTTATTTGTTAAGTATGTATTCAAGCAACCCTTTACATCCTAATTCCACTTCGCGCTCAGTGGTTTCAAAATCACCGCTATACCAAGGGTCTGCAACATCATGTGGACTGTTTGTATAATCAAGTAGTCGACTATATTTACCTTGTGTATCTATTGCGATATACCCCATATTACGAAGATTTTTAGAGTCCATACAAACTATATAATCAAATTTGTCATAGTCTGCGCGTGTCATTTGACGAGCGTGTTTTTGCGAACAATTAATTCCTCTCGCTTTTAAAATGCGCCTTACAGGTGGGTAAACTCCATTACCAATTTCTTCAGTAGAGGTAGCAGCCGATTCTATATAAAAATCATTTTCAAGTCCGTTTTCACTTACTAATTCCTTCATTAAAAACTCAGCAAGTGGACTTCTACAAATATTCCCGTGGCACACAAAAAGTATTTTAGTCATAAAGCAAACTCCAAAATTTTTTTATTATTATAACACAACATATTATATTTGTATATAAATTTATGGGAGGCATTTTGCCTCCCATAAAATGCAATTTAGTTAATTTATGTATTATTTAATATCATAAACACTTCTAAGTCTAATTGTCTTTGGTGTGCCTTCTACTATTTTCACAGTCTTACTTCCTGCGTTCATATCAAAGTAGTTGTCACTAAGAATAAAATCACTGTCTAGCGAGTCGATTTCAACAGCCTTCGCATAAGTGTCGGCATAAACTGTAATTTCATCACCATTTATTTCATAACGCAGGTTAGGATCGATAAAATCAAAACGCTTATGCGCCGCAAAAAGTGTTGTACCGCTTGATATAACCACACCATCCACTGTATAAGAATAGCTGATATAGGTAGTATATGGATCAGTTTTATTAAAGTCCATATTGTCAAGAGTTGCGTATGAAAGTGGTGGAACTGTTACTGTTTGTTCCCCGCTCTTAATAACATTTGCCTTATTATCACGTAATTCCCAATTAACGATACCTGTAACATCATTTAAAGTATCGTTTGTAACGGTAAGTTCAGCTGTGGTTACAAGTTCTATATTACGCTCGGTATTGATAAATGGACGAACATCCATCTCGCCTACCTCACGGCAAGAAATAAGTACAGGCTCGTAAAAGCGCTTTGAGTAATACTGAAGCGCTTTATATCTACCATAACTATCAATACTTGCCCACGATGCTACCGGCCAAATGTCGTTAAGTTGCCAATAAAGTGCGCCCATACAACGACCTCTGTTACGGCGTAAATGTTCAACACAATACTTTATAGCTTCGGCTTGGAAAAGCTGTGTCGCATATAGGAATGCCGGCAAACTATTTGGATATTTAAAATTTTCTGACAAATATTGCATCAAAAATTGGTTTGCAGGAATAGAGCGTTGGTGCATCTCCATGACACGTGAAAACACATTGCGATCCTCGGGCAATGTATATGCATTTACAGTTTTTTCGCCTGGGTATGACTGTACACCAAATTCACTCATATATCTCCAATACTTTGTTCTATATTCGGTAATTGGTTTACCGCACCATACATCATAGTAATGGCAGTCACCAAAATTCTCATTTTGTGGGTCCATAAAGTGACCTATTGAAGATGGTGATGATGGAACATAAGGTAAATCTGGGCAAATTCGCTCAGCAACATCGGCTAAAACATCCTCAAAAATCTCTAAATATCTTGGGTACTTAACCGGTTGCCAAGTACACCAAAGTTCGATTTCGTTGTTGCCGCTTATAATCATAATAGATGGATGATGGCGAAGTCTTGCTAAATTTTGCTCTGCCTCGATTTTAATGCTTTCTATCATTTCATCATCAGGGTTCATACTAGAACATGCGAACATAAGGTCAACGAACACTGTGATACCCATTTCATCACAAATATCAAAAAAGTAATCGTGTGGATAAAATCCGCCACCCCAAACGCGCAAACAGTTAAAATTGCAACGACAACATTGTGTTATAAGATCGCGGGTACGTTCTTCGCTAAGGCGAGAAAGTATATTATCCTCTGGCACATAGTCAGCGCCCATTGCAAAAAAGCGAACGCCATTAACTTCGTGGCAGAAGCTTTCGCCCCATTTGTCTTTTTCACGAATAAGTTTTACTGTTCTAAGACCTATTCTTTTGCTTACTGTGTCAACCGCTTTGCCATTTTGTATAATGTCAACTTTTATGGTATAAAGTGGTTGTTCACCAAGACCACGAGGCATCCAAAGTTGAGGGTTTTTTATTTCGTTTTCAGCGTTTGCATGAAGTTCAAAAATACTATCATCCGGTGCTGTGCAGGTGATTTTTATATCAGCCTTACCATCTACTGAAACATTAGGTGTTACAAAAACACATCCATCAGTATGTCTCTGAGTAATATAAACATCAGTAATACGAGCGCTGTCTTTTTTAAGTAGGTAAATATCTTTCCAAATACCAGCATCCGGAAGTCTTGGACCCCAGTCCCAGCCAAACATACAATGCGCCTTGCGTATATTACCAAAACCAGCCATTGCCTCTTTTGCATAAAATGTTGGCTGTTTTGCTTCTTTTTCTTTTATATAAGCATCAGCAGGATGAATATTGATTTTTATTTCATTTTCTCCATTATTTAAAATATCGGTTATATCAAATTCATAACTACGATGCATATTATCGGTGTATGCAATATGTTTACCATTTACGTATATGTCACAAAGTGTATCAAGTCCATCGCAACAAAGTAAAACTGTGTTTCCATCAGTATCATAATCAAATTTGCGAGAAAACTCAAATTCATTATCCATTATACCTACAAGTTTTAACTCGTTATCGCGATAGTACGGATCATCAATTAGCTTGTTATCAAGTAAAAACGAATAAACTGATCCTGGTATAGTTCCATCACAATTATATTCGCCACCTTGAAGATGCCAAATACCATTTAAGTCAAATCTTTGCATAAAATATCATCTCCTTTAAATTATTTATAACATTGCAAAAACGATATTTTCAAGACATTTTTTGATTTTATTAGGACTTATATTGCTCAATACATTCAGTCTACCAGCACCAAAGCAAGTAATGCTTTTTAACTAAAAAATATTTAAAATTTATATTGACAAAACAAAAAAATAAATGTATAATAAATTTTGCTGTCAATAGGCGGCTGTATGTGGACCAATAGCTCAGTTGGTTAGAGCAACCGGCTCATAACCGGTTGGTCCGGGGTTCGAGTCCCTGTTGGTCCACCATTTTAATATAGGGGTATGGTGTCAATGGTAGCACACCGGTCTCCAAAACCGTCTGTGAGGGTTCGAATCCTTCTACCCCTGCCAAAAAGAACTTCCAAGCTTTAAGCCTTGGAAGTTCTTTTTTTGTTTCGAAAATTATTGTAGGGGGATGGTTGGTGCAGATTAGCGTTGCAAGCTGGCTTTTTAACGTCCTCTATATTCGGCTTTTAAAACTTCTGCCATTTCTTCGGGTGATTCTTTACATCCACCTGCAAGCCACAATCTAATGATAGCGTTCAGCCCGTTTCTGAAAAATTCAATATGATATTTAATATTGCTATCTATATGTTCTTTTACAGCTCGTTT
>JAZRKK010000014.1:0-5917 GCA_045646305.1 Acutalibacteraceae bacterium | reverse complement strand
TATACATTTAATGGTACAAACCGACAAATCAATGACACAAATTGCCTCAGAGTGTGGATTTTCTGATTCAAGTTACTTTGGAAAAATATTTTTACGAAAGTATAAAATGACACCACTTCAATATAAAAAATGGATGCGTTCAGAAGCAATAGACAATCCATTCAATCAATTTGCGTTTTGAATTGTTTTTGTAAAAGCTACAAATAAAAAATTAACGGCAGAGAGGTGTTAATCTCCCTGCCACCGTAATTTCATAGGTTTCTTATCTTGTTTTCTATCTGCTGTATAACCTCAATAAATACTGCATCGCTTTGCCCTGTAGGATCGGGCAAGCCCCAATTATCATCAAAGGTTTTACCGATGAAAGGACAACCAACCTCACATCCCATAGAAATGGCAATATCGGGTGTAGGTATTTTGTCGATGGTCTTGCTGTACTGTGTCAGTTCCATATCAATGCCGTAAAGTTGTCTTATAAGTCTTACAGCATCTTGATTAATTTGCGGCTTAGTTTCTGTCCCTGCCGAGTAAAAATCGTATTTATCACTTGCGAGGTGTTTACCGAGTGCCTCGGCAATCTGACTACGGCAGGAATTATGTACACAAATAAATGCTATTTTCTTTTTCATTTGAACGGACACCTCGCACCGATGCACTGATTGTTCTGAGACGAGTGGATACATTTGATTTTGCCGAGTTCCATCTCAACACCGAGGTTCTCTTTGACAAATTCCACAGCCTTGGTAATTGCGAGGTAAGAATCTCGTTTACAGCAACGGGGGCCACCGACCTCACCGATTGCACCCAGTGCAGCAGAAGTCATTTTGTTGGAGAGGCCCCACGCCTCGTTTGCAAGGGGTGTTGATCCTGTTATTATAGAAACAAACATACCGGTACTGATACCTGCACCGCAAGCACCCCAAAATCCGCAAACACCGCCGGGAACTTTTTTGCCACGGGACTGCATTTCAACAAGGGCTTTTTCAAGATCAATTTCGCCGCCTGCGTTTTTATAGGCGGTAAGCAGTGCTGAACCCACCATAATATGATGCTCGGGGCCGTGCATATGGCAAAAGTCAAATGCCATCATCTTTTGAATGATCTCTATCGGGTTCTTTGAGGTCTCGCCAAGAGATAGCCCGATAATGCTGTCTATTCCTTGCGTGTGGCAATCGTTACATACATAATGACCTTTTTCGCAAACGGTTTTACTGTTTTCTTTTTTGTGACAGATGACGCACGTCATCTCGGTATCGTTTTCTAAATATTTCAGCGGCGCACCGCAAATCAAGCATTCATCTTTCATAGCATTCTCCTTAAACCTTGAAACAAAAATCGCAAATTAAGCACCAACATTATACCATAAACTGATAACAAAATAAATACATTGCTTAAAGGTTTCAATACATTTTTATTATATGATAGTTTTCATCCGTGGATGAAATGCTTTCCAATTTACGGAAGCCGAATAGATTCATATGATTTCTGCTTCGTTGAATGTCACAGGTCACATCCACATCCCACCAAGAATTGTCATAGTAAACACGGTTCCAAGTATGGTTTTCCTTTGTACAATCATACGGAATACCATCAACAACGTAGCAGGGGATGCTTTGACTACGACAGAATGCGGCGAACAGATGCGCAAAATCATAGCAAATTCCTGTGCGAGTTCTCAACGTTTTGTGAACATTGAAGTACTGTATGATGGGATAGCAATCGTGGTCGTATTCAAAATTCGATACGATCCAAATGTGGAATGCTTGCACCTTCTCGGCATCGGTATCACAACTATTACAAATTTCGTCAGCAAGTTTAAGGGTGTTCGTATCCCACAAGGTTGCTTGACCGTTTGTAAGAGAAACGTCAACCTGTCTGTAGACAAAAATATATGCTGAGAAAAGCAATACGATTATAAGCATTGATAATATTAAAACATATATTTTCGTCAGCGGTTTATCCTTACCTGTATTATCGGTGAAAGCAATAAAATACATAAAAATTATAACAAGAGAAATAACTGCTAAAAACGAAAATACTCTGCGACAATAAATCGCATAAGCAATATTCATACAAGCAATGAGAATCAGCGAAATATAAACTGTCGATCTCATTGCTTTCGAATTTATCTTAACTGTTAAAAATAAAGTCGGTAAAGCCGATAGTAAATAGAATACCTGTAGAGTTGGAGAAAGAACAAGAAAGTCTCTCAAGTAAAATCCCAATATTAAATTATATGTAAGTGCTGTGCCAAAGAAAATAATTCTTGATTTTGTGTTAGTTTTAGATGTTTTTGTAGTCTTCATTTCGAATCTCCTTTATGTACGAAATCCGTTGAAACGAAGAAGTGGCAGTACAGAGCGACAAACTCTGTACTGCCACAAACAAAGGCTATTTAACATCTTTTAAGAAAACAACAAACCCGAACGTTTCACCGATTGGTAAAAGGTTCGGGTTTGAATGCTTTGGTGCGAGTGATGGGACTTGAACCCATACGTCGTGGACACACGCCCCTCAAACGTGCCTGTCTGCCTATTCCAGCACACTCGCATTTATGGGCGCCCGATTATTATAGCACCAAGTGTTTCAGTTGTCAATAAAAATTTTATTATTTTTTTAAAATTTATTTTAAGCATTCTAATTTAAAAATTTGATTAGCAAAAATGCGATAAATAAAGCGTTTTATCATGTTTTAAAAATATTTTTTTACTGGGAGGATTATTGGACAGTGAAAAAATTAAAATAAATTTGTAAAAAGTGCTTGACAAATGTCGAGAGCCTGATTATAATAAAATTACAGAAAACGAACAAATGTTCGGTGGAGGAAAAACTATGAATTTATCATCTTCTTTACTTACTATATTTGAAGTTGCGCTCGTTGCTTTTGCAGTATGGGCTGTATTTCACGAAAATAAATTTATCGCTTTTGAGGATCGTATTGTGGCGCATTTTCGCCGCCGCCGCTTTAAAGTGATTAAGGGTAACAACGTGTGCAAAACCTATTATCCTGAAAAGTACAGAGCGTAGTCTCAGCGTTTGTCATTTTTTAATTCCTTTTTTATATATCACAACAAAATTGGGCGGAAATTTTTCCGTCCTTTTTTGTTGCAATATTTTTTCTTTTGTGTTAAAATTCCACTTTGGAAAATATAAAAAATCGAGGTATTTTATGTTTAAAAAACTTATTGGCAACGCCGCTTTTTATAAGCGAGTGTTTATGCTTACGATACCTATTATGATACAACAGGGTATTACAAACTTTGTTAATATGCTTGACAATGTTATGGTTGGAACATTAGGTCAAGCGCAGTCTACCGGTGTCGCTATTTCAAATCAGTTATTATTTGTTTTTAACTTATGTATATTCGGTGCCATTTCGGGCGCTGGTATTTTTACAGCCCAATATTTTGGTAAGGGCGATATGGAGGGTGTAAAACAAACCTTTAGATTCAAAGTATTATTTTGTTTACTAGTTTGTATTTTAGGTGTTTCTCTTCTTTATTTTAAAAGTGATGATTTAATCATGCTTTATTTAAACAAGGATGATAATGCTTCGCTTGCGGCTGAGTCATTATCGTTTGCAAAGAGCTATCTTTATATAATGCTTGTCGGTTTGATACCATATACAATAGCTCAGTGCTATGGTAGCACGCTTCGCGAAGCAGGTCAAAGCACGGTTCCGATGATTGCGGGCGTTATGGCGGTTGTTGTTAATATGTCGCTTAACTATGTGCTTATTTTTGGTAAACTTGGAGCACCAAGTTTGGGTGTAAAAGGCGCCGCGATTGCCACAATTACATCTCGCTTTGCAGAACTTGGATTTTTGATTATTTATACTTTCATAAAACGTAACGAGTGTAGGTATATACTTGATGGATGGAAAAGTCCGTATATATCACTCAGTCTTATTGGTCAAATTTTTAAAAAAGGTATGCCGCTTATGGTTAACGAAACACTTTGGGCGGCAGGAATGGCAACAGTTAATGGTTGCTATGCGCAGCGCGGACTTGATGTTGTTGCGGCAAATAATATATCACAAACTTTTTTCAATGTTTTTTCAGTGGCCTTTTTTGCGGTGGGTGTATCTGTTGGAATACTACTTGGTCATGACATAGGCGCTGGTAAAGAAAAAGAAGAGGTTATGGACACCGCATTTAAACTTATCGCATTTTCGGTTGCGATAGGCGTAGTGGTTTCGGTGCTATATGCTATAAGCGCAATGTTTATACCAAGTATTTATAATATAAGTGACAATGCAAAATCACTTGCGACCTCGCTTATGCAAATTACCGCTCTTGCAATGCCGATAGATGCGTTTGCTCACGCTTCGTACTTTACGTTGCGTTCGGGTGGTAAGGTAATAATAACACTGATTTTTGACTGTATATTTACCTGGTGTGTAAGTGTGGTACTGGCAGTATGCCTTGTTAATTTTACTTCGCTTGGAATTTTAAGCATTTATTTAATAGTGCAGTTGTCAAATATAACAAAATGTATTTTAGGTTATATTTTTGTAAAACAGGGTTCTTGGATCAAAATAATTTGTTAAAATTTTAGCATTTAGGGTATTGTTTTTTGTCGAAAAAAATGCTATACTATTTTTGTATGAAAATTTGAAAGGAGTTACATATTATGAACTACTCACATGAAGTACAAAATATGTGCCCACTCGCTAAGGGTGCATATCACGGTCCTGCTCCTATTCCTGAAGAGGGTAAATGGGTACAGGTAAAAGAAGTAAAAGATATCTCTGGTCTTACCCATGGTATCGGTTGGTGCGCACCACAGCAGGGTGCTTGCAAACTTAGTCTTAACGTTAAAGAGGGTATTATCGAAGAAGCATTGGTTGAAACAATCGGTTGCTCAGGTATGACTCATTCAGCTGCTATGGCTTCTGAAATTCTTGTTGGCAAGACTTTGCTTGAAGCACTTAACACTGACCTTGTTTGCGATGCTATCAACACCGCTATGCGTGAACTTTTCTTACAGATTGTTTACGGTCGTACACAGACTGCATTCTCTGAAGATGGTTTGCCAATCGGCGCTGGTCTTGAAGACCTTGGTAAAGGCCTTCGTTCACAAACAGGTACAACCTACGCTACAAAGGTTAAAGGTCCTCGTTACCTCGAACTTGCTGAAGGTTACATCACAAAGTGTGCTGTTGATGAAAATGATACAATCATCGGTTATAAGTTTGTTCACCTTGGCAAAATGATGGAAATGATTAAAAAAGGTATGGACGCTAACGAAGCTTTGGAAAAAGCAAGCGGCCAGTACGGACGTGTTGATGATGCTGCTCGCCTCATCGATCCACGTGAAGAATAATTAAGGAGGTAACAGATTATGCCATTATTTGAAAGCTATGAAAGAAGAATTAATCAAATAAATGCAGAACTCGCAAAGCACGGCATCGCTTCTATTGAAGAAGCAAAGCAGATTTGTGATGATGCAGGCGTTGACGCTTACAACATTGTTAAAGGCATTCAGCCAATTTGTTTTGAAAATGCAGCTTGGGCTTACGTTGTAGGTTGTGCAATCGCTATTAAAGATAAGGTAGCATCTGCTGCTGAAGCTGCTGAAAAGATCGGTCTTGGTCTTCAGTCATTCTGTATTCCTGGTTCTGTTGCTGACGATCGTAAAGTTGGTATCGGCCACGGTAACTTAGGCGCAATGCTTCTTCGTGACGAAACCCAGTGTTTTGCATTCCTTGCAGGTCACGAATCATTCGCTGCTGCTGAAGGCGCTATCGGTCTTGCACGTAGCGCTAACAAAGCTCGTAAAGAGCCACTTCGCGTTATCCTTAACGGTCTTGGCAAAGACGCAGCTCAAATTATTTCACGTATTAATGGTTTTACTTACGTTCAGACTAAGTTCGACTACTATACAGGCGAACTTGCAATAGTAAATGAAACTGCTT